>JAEZJL010000465.1 GCA_023415815.1 Bacillota bacterium
CCTTGTGGCGTTTATGAAGCAGGCGTCGATCTCCGCGACCGCCCTGTGCTTTGCTGCAATTTCCTTTGAAATACCGCCCAGGCTCACCAGCCTTGTCAGTGATGCGACAAGGCCGTGCTTGCGCGTGCAAACCACGATCATCGCATATTTCACAAGCTTTTTGGCCGTCGGAAGAGGATGGCGGTAGCTGCTGATCCTCTCGTCAAAGGCTATCAACGCCGTTATGGGCTCGATACCCTTGCTCCAGAGAGCGCTGCTGACTTTTCCCGCAATCTCGAACTCACTGACGCCGGGCTTTATTTCCCTGCAAATGTCTTCAACAACCTCGGCGGAGGTTTTTCCAAGGCCCTGATACCTGTCTGTCTCGGCGTCGGTCAAATGGCTTCTCAGGTTCCGGAAATCCTTTGATAGCTGGGCATCCGTCACACATTTCTTGCCGCCCAGCGCTTCCTTTATAATAGCTTCCTTCCGGCTGCCGCTGTGCCATGGAAAGCTCCTGACCTGAAGCGTATCGGCCAGATCGCGGACTTCCTCGTCGAGCAGCCTGGGACTCTCGATATTGTTTGCAAGAAGGTAAACCCCGTCCATTCCTATCAGCAGCGAGGCGCAGGCGCCCTCCGACGCCAGGCCGACAAAGCCTCTGCCACCGGTCAGCCAGGAGAAATTCGTCTGCGACGATACCTCTATTCCCTCGGCTCCGGTATCCTTGAGCAGGGCTCTGATTTTATCTGCTTTGGATAAAAACTCATTTTTAACATTTTCCATCCCTGGCCATCCTCCTCCGGTATTTTCCTTTATTTTTCAGCCTCTTAAAAACTTAAGAATTTCAGCCTCGGTCGGTTCCACCGGATCGGGCTTTAGCCCAGGTATGTATTTGCATGCTTCATACAGCGCCGGGGCCAGCTTGCCGTGTATTCCCGTACAATGATGTATATATGGCCCGTATACGAACTTATGCTCCCACAGGGGCCAATCGTTGAATTCCACCCACAGGTAAGTGCCTCTGCTGTAAGGGCCTTCCACTCCCTTCCCGTTTCCCATGAGCAGCGAGTATTCGCCGTTCGCCCCGTCGAATCTGCACAGCGTAATGTCTCCGCCCTTTATCTCCCAGTTCCCCGCAGCCGGACATAGCGCTCCGTGCTGATCCGAAACGGAAGCGGCTTTACCGTCCTTAGCAAGCGAGTAGGGGAAATTGCCGCAGTGCCAGAGCAGCTCCGCATTGGGATTGTCCGTATGCCGTATGGTCAGATCCGCAAAGAAGGTCGGGCTGGCTCCGCGGATCGCGGCCTGAGCTATGATGGAGGTAACGGCTCCGTGAAGGTCGGTCTCACATGCCACCGGCAGTCCATCGTCCGTCAGTTCTCCGTTGACAAAGCAGGGGATGAGCCCCAATGCCGACTGCATGGCTGTCCAGCACTGGATAGCCACCGCCGACAGGCCTTCGGCCTCTGCCCACCGGCTTATGGCAAGCTTCAAAGCCGCCGTCCTGGTCAGTCCCTCGTCGTCTATTTTTATATTTTTTATTTTTTTCTTGATATCCTGAACGGTCGTTTTCAGTACTTCGGGATTGTCCGCCAGGATGGACTTTGTCGCTTTTTCGATATCTACAAGCGTCGTCGGCACAACTTCTATGCCGAATTTCTCGAGAAGCTCGCCCTCATTCGATATCACCGACCAGAAGGGACCTGGTCTTGTGGATATCTGACCTATCCTTATATTACGGAACGCCTTTATTATGGAAGCTACCGATACAAAGTTTTTAAAGCCGCGGTCGAACACCCCGTCTTCAATTCTGCTGTTCGTAATATAAGTAAAGGGCACTCCGAACCTTCTTAACACCTTGGTCGATGCGAAAATGCCGCACTGCGAATCCCTCGAGCGCAGCCCGTCCGGGCCCGGTGCGTCATCCTGCGGTCCCCAGATCAGCACGGGCTTATTCATCCTTTTAGCCAGCCTGGAAACGGCGTCCTCAGCGCCAAAATCACAGTGCGGGAAGAAAACCGCATCCACGCCGCTTTCGTTAAATTTCTTTGCCACCTTGTCGGCGTCCGCTCCGTCGTAAAGAAGGCCGTCCTCGTTCAGCCAGTCCAGGTTCTCTATCTGCACGTCATAGGTCTTTACTTTTTCTTCAACGATTTTTTTATAAACCAGAGCCCCTTCTTTGCCGAACATGGCCCTGTGCGTGGGGGCAAGCCCTATTTTAACATCATATTTTTTTCTGAATTGCTCCAACATTTCCCACACAACCTTTCCCGCTTTATTTTCTGATATCGAACTGCTCCATTTTCATTTTTATAACGGCCTTCATCGCATTAAAGGGCGGAATGATCATTTCCATGACTCCCATCTTAAAATCGGGAGCCTTTTGCAGATTGATGTAGGATTCTCCCATTGCCACCAGCACGTCCGTGCAGATATTTATTTTTGCAATACCGTGCCGTATCGCCTCCTGTACGGCTTCGACAGGCGTTCCGGAGCCTCCGTGCAGCACCAGGGGTATGCCTACAAGCTCTTCTATTTTCTTGAGCCTGTTGATGTTGAGCTTCGGTTCAAACTTGTATATCCCGTGGACCGTCCCGACAGCCACGGCCAGAAAATCAATGCCGGTCAGCTCCACATATTTTTTCGCCTCCTGCGGGTCTGTCTGGAGCGCTTCCTCTTCTGCAATGCTGCTCACGTTGAACTCAAGTCCTCCGACATGTCCCAGCTCGGCTTCAACGGTCGCGCCGTATTTTTTAGCGAGCTCGACGGTCCTGGCGGTCAGCTCGACATTTTCCTCGAAAGGCTTGCTGGAGGCGTCCATCATGACTGAAGTGAAGCCGTTGTCCAGCGCTTTTTTGATTTCTTCAAGCGTATTTGCATGGTCCAGATGAAGAGTAACCGGTACGTCGGAGCTTGCAGCCAGAGCGTTTGCCAGCGCCTCGACATTTTTGTAGCCCATGAATTCCAGTATTACGGGCGCGCTCTGCAGTATTACCGACAGCTTCATTTCGTTACCTGCGTCGACGATGGCCTTTGCCGAGTCGGACGACCAGAATTCAAAGGCTCCCAGGGCATAATGCTCCCTGCGCGCATCCACCAGCATTTTTTCCATTGTTACTATAGACATTTTTCAAATCCTCCTGCGTCGATTTAGATTTTGTTCTTATCCATAAAAGCCTTTACCTGATCAATACTTCTGACCGCCGAGGTCGCGCCGATTTCTTCGGTGCTCAAGGCTCCTGTCGCATTTGCAAGCATGCCGCATTTCTTCAAGTCCCAGCCCATGGATATACCGGTGAGAAAGCCCGCGACAAAATTGTCTCCGGCTCCCGTAGTGTCGATGGCGCGGGCTTTGTATGCGGGCAGGACGATGCTTTCTTCCCTGTTTTTGATGAAGCAGCCTCTCGCCCCGTTCTTTATGACGACGGTTTTAACTCCGCAGCCTAAAAATATATCGCACATTCTTTCAGGCTCCGTCTCATTTGTCAGATAACGTGCTTCATCATAGCTCGGAATAAAGATATCAGTATATTGGAGTACTCCCCTGACGCCATCAAAGCCCAGCCTGCGGCTGTCATGGTTGGTATCGGCGGAAGTGACCGCGCCGCCGGCCTGCGCCTCTTTAAAAAGGGCCTTCGCTCCGGCACCGTCAAGCGCGGCAAGGCCCAAAACGCTCCCGATGCTCACGATTTTAGTCCGATTAAGAATCGACAGGTCGATATCCTCAAGCGAGAGCTTGTCGTTATTTCCTGCGCAGTAGACGAAATTCCGGTCGCCGTTTTTATTGATCAGCACGATGCTCGTACTGGTCACCACGCTTCCGTCAACCTTCACATTGCCTACGTCAACCCCGTTTTCCTCAGCCTGCCGCAGTACCATTTTACCGAACTGGTCTTCTCCGACCTTCCCGACGAGGCCGACCCTGCGTCCAAGCCTGGAGAGGATGATTGCCTCATTCATGGCGTCGCCGCCCGGCATTACCTTGATCTCGTCCACTCTGGTGGCATCCACGTCGAATATGCCCCGGTCAACCGGTTTTACAAGCTGGTCGGCCACGATAATGCCCACGCATAAAATATCAAAAGTCTTTTCCGTCATGCTCCGAATCATACCCTTCATACATTAATCAAAGATGTCCATGGCTTCCTTCAGCCGAGTGATATTTCCTGTTTTGCAATACTGACTGCGCCTTTGGCGCCGCAGCCCAATCTTGTGGCCCCGGCTTCAACCAGCATAAAGGCGTCCTCATAGGTCCTCACCTTTCCGGACGCCTTTACTCCCATACTATCCCTGACAGCCGCCTTCATCAGCCTTACGTCGTAGACGGTGGCGCCGTCCGAGCCAAACCCTGTAGACGTCTTTACAAACCCGGCTCCTCCGACCCTGGCCAATTCGCAGGCTTTTATCTTTTCATCGTCCGTAAGCAGGCAGGTTTCCAGTATTACCTTTACCAGAGCCTTTCCTGATACGGCGTCCACAACTCCCGCGATATCATCCAGCACATCGCCGTACTTTTTGTTCTTGAGAGCTCCCAGGTTGATCACCATATCGATTTCCGAAGCGCCGTGCTTCACGGCCGTCAGCGCTTCAAGAGCCTTGACCTCACGCGTCGTGACGCCGAGCGGAAAGCCGACGGCGGCGCAAGCCTTCACATCCGTGCCGGCAAGAAGCTCAGCAATATACTTTATATGGTAAGGCATGACCGCAACCGCGGCAAATCCGTATTTTATCGCCGCCTTGCATGCGTCGCCCATATCCTCCAGCCTGCTTTCCGGGTCTAGAACCGCGCAGTCAATCAAAGAAGCCAATTTCCTTTTCATAGATTACCCTCTTATTCATAGTGAGCCTTGAATTCTATCTCTCAGAACATACCGAGACCATTCCCGGCAGTCCCGTTCAATATTTCCGCCGCAACGTCCAGCGCCTCCTCAATGGAATACTGCCCGGACACCACTTTCTTCTCCAGAACTCCGGCAAGCTGCGCACGGACAATTGTCGCCTTTGCAAACGCCCAATCCAGACAATACGCGTCGGAAAAGAAACCGATCTGCTTGTTCAGGGGCAGCATATCGAGCCTTTCCTCAATCGTCCTGCCTATAAAGCCGGGGAAGAAGCAGTGCCACCAGTAGCCGCTGAGGTACAGGTTGGGAGTCTCCCTGATCACGGAACAAAAAGCCTGGTTGTGCTGTTCACTGGCTAAAAAGATGTAGAAGCTGATGTTCGGATGCCTCTGGGCAATTCTGGCGATGTCGAATATGGTATCGGTCTTGAGCTTGCTGCCGGTTTCAAAAGGCAGGGGCTCCGCTCCGATTCCGATATTTATAACGGTTCGCTTATTCCTTTTTTCCACCTCTGTCAGGAAATATTCAAAGATATAGCTGGCGTAAATATCCCTCTCCAGGGGTCCCGCCGTCTCGCGCTTCAATAATGCGCTCCGCATTTCCTCTTCGGTAACAAGCCTCTGATCCATGTCGGTGGACAGCCATTGCGCGACGTTCACGATATCGCCGAAGGGAATCAGGCTGCAGTAATGCTTGATCGCCTCGTGCACATCTTCTATGGTACGGACGCGTTTTGCGATTTTTACCCCGCCTTCTTCGATATTGACCGGCAGAGGCGTGCCCGGTTCGGTTTTATCCCAGGTATTCTCGAGCTCCAGCAGGGCCGTGTCAAACTGGTTCCACTGGCACCTTCCAAAAAAGGCCCACTCCAGGCTGTAGCTGAGCAGATGATCCGCGTTTCCGGCTTTTCTGCGCCACAACTCGGTGCAAAGCTTCGATATCCCGGCTTTTTTCATTATCTCCTCCGGCCGGCTCGGAGCTTTGGATTTTTCCTTGATGATATGATGAATTTCTCTCCAGTTTTCCTTTGTAAGCGGTTTGTCCCAACCGTACAAGTGCTTCAGTATCAGCCTTACACCCCAAAAGCAGCTTGTGTTGCGTATGTTTTTTATATAGGGTAAGGCGCGCTCTATCCGAAATTCGATCTCCTCCTCGGAAGGGTTTTCTGAAAGCCTTGCACCGTCCGGGCATCCGGAGCTGTACAGCTCGGATATCACCATGTGATACAGGAATACGTCATGAAGGCCTCTTGCGCTGAGATGATCCGCATCGACATGCGTGTGGGGGTCTATAATGGATATACCGTTTAAGCTGCTGAGAAGCTGTTCCCTCAACTGATCCGACATATAATCTGCCACCTTTGCATAATTTAAATATCAGTATTTTATAACGATCTTTTTCCTTGTTTTTCTTTCCTCAATCATCCTGAAGGCATCCTTTATGTTCTCAAAAGGAATCACATCGGATATGAAATCATCAGGATTCAAAATTCCCATCTGCATCCAGCTCATGATCTGTATGTGAGCTTCGGATTCCTCAAGCTTCAAAGGCCACTGCAAAAACTGCAGCGTCCAGTTGTAAGGCCCCTTGCTCCAGTCCAGTTCCATGCTCAATTTGGGGGATATGCCGTAGCAGCATATTTTCCCGTTGTACTTTATCAGCTCCATCGCCTGGTTGATAAGCTGGTTGATACCGACGGCATCCACGATCAGGTCCGCTCCGCCCTTGCAGATATCGAGGACGGTCTTTTTCACATCCGTCTTTGTGCTGTTGAACGCAAAGTCCGCCCCCATGGCGGCAGCCTCCTTCACCTTTTCCTCAACGATGTCGAATACGAGGATGGGACCGAGACCGAGCAGCTTTGCGAATTTTGTGAAGCACAGCCCGACGGGTCCCGCGCCGAAAATCACCACGCTGTTGTTCGGTTTGAAGTCAAAACGCTTAATGGCGCTCAACACTTCCCTGAAGGTGACGATCATGGTCGCGCCGACGGGGTCCATATCCCCCGGTATTACCTGCTGGGCGTAATAGCCCTCGGAAAATAGCCCCGCGCCCTCGCCCCCGTCGGATTTTGCCGACGCTCTCCCGTCCTCGGTCATTGCTTTTAAATCACCGACGACAGCATACTCGGAGTAAGCTCCCCAGCCCGAGTAATAACCGGCTGTCTTTTCTTCCACATACGGAAGCATGACCAGATCACCTATCTTAAGGTTCCTGACCCTGCCGCCCTTCTCCACGACCCTTCCGACGCCTTCATGCCCCAGTATTGCCGGGTAGGTGTCAAAGTTTTTAAACGTGCCGTGGATGATCTTTATATCGGTGCCGTTGCAGACCCCGCAGGCCTCTACCTTAACAAGCGCCTGATAATCGTTATATACGGGCACGGGAATCTCGCAAATGGACAATGCGCCGTCCCTGTCAACCGCCAAGCTTTTCATTGTACAACCTCCCTGATCAGACAGTTCTAAAATTTGAAGCATTCGGTCAGCTCGTCCGGTTCACTGTAATACAGACAGATTCCCGGACTTTTGCTAAGCTGCCGATCAAATATACTCGTGTTTCTTCCATATTACCCGATGCCCGCACAAGGCCGTTTTACCATGCGTATGCTTCGGGCGCCGGTCCTCCGGGGCCGGGGAAAATTTCGTCAAGCTTCGATAAAACATCGTCTCCAAGCTTGATTTCAACAGATCTGAGCAGGCTTTCGAACTGTTCGACGGTACGGGGGCCGGTGATCGTCGCGGTGACGCCCGGATTGGACAGAATCCATGCGAACGCCACGTTGGCCTCGCTTTCTCCCAGTTCACGGCACAGCTTCGAGTAAGCGTCCCTTTGCTCCTGAGTGATTCTTATCTTCTCGTCGCTGAGTACGGTCTCGGTCCTGCGGGTCTTGCCGCTTGCGGATTTCATCGTATTTCCCGCAAGGGTGCCTCTGGCAAGAGGGCTGTAGGCGAGTATCCCTATGCCCAGGTACTCCGCGGTCGGGAACACCTCGAGCTCCGGCAGCCTGCACAGCAGGTTGTACCTGTGCTGCTCCGAAACCAACCCCAGGTAATTCTTCCGTTTGGCCTCGGTCTGCGCCTGCATGAGATGCAGTCCCGCAAAATTGCTTGAGCCGATATAATCGACCTTTCCCTGGTAGAAAAGGCTCTCGAAAACATCCCACAGTTCGTCCCATGTGACGCTCTTGTCCACATGGTGCATCTGGTACAGCTCGATGTGATCCGTCCTCAGCCTTCTTAGCGACGCTTCAAAATGTCTGCGGATCTTATAGGTAGAAAGGCCGTGTCCTTCGTTGGGGCCGTCGTTGATGTCCTCCATCAGCGAATACACCTTCGTCGCCAGGACGGTCTTCTCCCTCCGGCCGTTCCCCTGCGCGAACCAGCGTCCGATGATCTCCTCACTCTGTCCGCGGCGGCCGACGCCGGGATATTCGTTTGCGGTATCGAAGAAGTTTATGCCGGCGTCCACGGCTGCGTCCATGATCCTGAAGGCTTCCTTTTCATCCGTATACAGCCCGAAATTCACGGAGCCCAGGCCCAGCCTGCTTATTTTCATTCCCGTGCGTCCCAATGTTTTGTATTGCATGAGCTGATCCTCCCGCTTAATCAATGAATTTACTCTCAGAGCATATGCTTTTTGAGGACATTTACCAGGCCCTCGTTCCTCTTGCAGTTTTTAAACGCAAAGGACGCGAGCACCTTGTCAAGACGGTCCTCCGACATGCCCTTGAACCTGTCGGCAAAGTCGGGCTGCAGCAGGACGGACGTGTATTCCGAGAATACCGCCTGCCCGAGGTACTTTCTGTTCGTCACCGTATTGACATAGGGCTGGTTGATCACCTGCTCGATGTGGTCGCAGAGCTCCGTAGCGATTTCCTTTGCCCTGTTGACCGCCAGCCAGTAGATTCCGAAGTCGGAATTCAAAAGGGTCTTCTTCTGCAGGACCGGCTTTATGATCTGCATGTAGTCGGACTCCGGGTCGAGTATGGCCGACCCCATGACTCCCAGGTCCTTGTAGGTCCATATGGTCCACTGCGCGCCGAAGTCGTCGAAAGCGCCGAGCTGGTCGTCAAGCGAGGCCAGCCTGGAGGACACTTCATTTTCCGGGACATTGTATACCGAGCCGAACTCCGACATCCAGTAAGGCACGTTGTATTTCTTTACGAATTCCGTACCTTCCTGTTCGGCGAATACCTGATCCTGCTTTTTCCTGTCCCACCAGGTCAGCTCTTCCTTCCCCGTAGACCATTTCATGCTTTTGATATTTCCGGGATACTGTCCCGTAAAGCCTGCGTCTATATAGTTGTGGCTGCTGTAGACGAGGTTGTCGTCGAAGGGCTCCTCCATCCCGTCGAAGAGCTCGGAGAAATTGTCCCCTTCAAGGAAGATGATATGCCTTGGGTCGTATTTCCGGATGGACTCGACGGTCAGCCTGTATATGCGGTTGAAATTATTCCAGTCGGGAACGTAGATGTTGCTGAACCTGCCCCTCCACGTATTGGCTATGGGCTCGTTCATTATGTCGTAGCCGGCTACGACCGCCCTTCCCCTGTACCTTCTTGCAAACTCCTGCCACAGCGCCAGGAAGCGTTCCTGGAAATGCGGGTGCTTCCAGAAGAGGGTGTGACGGCTGGAGTTGTCGCAGTGCCAGTCGGTATTCTGCCAGCCCTGAACGGCGTGCATGTCCAGTATTACGTAGACTCCGTACTTTTCGCAGAGGTCGAGCGCCCTGTCCAGACGCGCAAAGCCCGATTCCTTATAGAGGAAGGGCCTGCTGTCATCCTCAAAATGCCTGTAGTTCAAAGCCAGGCGCACCACGTTGGCTCCCGTCTCCTTGATAAATTTAACGTCGTCCTCCGCAAATACGTAGTCAAGCATACGGTCAAAGAAGAATTCGCCCTTCGCTTTTCCTATGCTGTCTGCCACTGCGGACCGGATGCCCTCTTCCGAGCCCGGGTATCCGTTGATGAAATTCTCCATGTTCATCCAGCCGCCTACGCAGTATCCCTTGAGCACCACGGTCTTTCCGTCGCCGTCGACGATATGCTTGCCTTTAACCTGAAGCAAATCCATAATGTTCATCTCCTTATATACTTTTTAATTTTTACTTTACCGCCCCGAAGGTTACGCCCTTCGTTATCTGCTCGTTAAGAATGATATAAACGACGAGCGAGGGTATGGCCGTCAGCGTCATTACGGCAAATTGAATGGCATACTCGGACGCATACTGGCCCGCGAAATTGTACACCGCAAAGGGCAGCGTCCTGAAAGCGTTGCTGGTTAGATACGTCGCCGCCATGATAAATTCGTTCCAGCTGTTCAAAAAGGTCGTAACAACGACCGTTACGATCGCCGGCTTGGTCAGCGGCATGATGATCTTGAATATTATCGTCCATATATTGCATCCGTCGATTACGGCAGCCTCCTGTATGGCCTTCGGGCTCGTCTCAATAAAGCTGGACATGAGAAACACCCCGAACGGGATGGAGAAAGCGACATAGGGAATGATCAGTCCCAGATACGAGTCGCGTACGCCCACTGCCTTGAAGGTGAAAAAGTTCGGCAGCAGGGTGACGTGTATGGGTATCATCAGCCCCAGAAGCACGATGTTGAACACAAAGCCCCTGAGCTTCCATTCCATTCTTGTAAAAGCAAAGCTCATCGTCAGTACAAGCACGGTGGTGATAACCACGGTGGCGCCGTTTACGACCACGCTGTTGAGGAAGAAGCGCCCGATATTTCCGTCCACCCACGCCGTTACGTAGTTGGAGAACTGGGGCGGGTTCGGCCACTTCAGGATGTACTTGCCGAATAAATCGCCGTTTTTGTTCAATGAAAAATCCACGAGCCAGACTAAAGGAAATAGCTGTATGCAGGTCAGAAGGATTAAAATAGAGTACATTATGATTCGAGAGACAGACCGTTTCCCCTTTGCTCTTTTATTCGATGAATCATTAATTTTGATTATTGCATCCTCCATTTACAAGCCTCCTAGTATTCAATGTTGTCTCTGCGAATGACCTTGTTCATAAAAATCGTGACAACCAGGCAGACAATGACAAATAATACCGAAATCGCGTTCCCGTATCCGTATTCATACGAATCAAACGCCTTCCTGTAAAGGTAATTCGCCAGGAACTGGCTCACGTCCCCCGGGCCTCCGTTTGTCGTAAGGAAGATGGTCTCCATCTGCTTCAGGGCCGATATGACCGCCAGCGTGACATTGACTCGGATCACGGGCTGAAGAAGCGGGACGGTGATCCTCAGATGCAAATTCAGGCCGCTGCAGCCGTCGATTTCAGCCGCTTCGTAAAGGTCACCCGGGATGCCCTTCAGTCCGGCGTAATAATACAGCAGCCCCCAGCCGAAGCCCTGCCACATGATGATTACGAGTATGAAGAAGAGGACCAGCTTCGGGTCGCCGAGCCACTGCTGCTTGAGAAAGCCCAGATGGACCCCGTCCAGGAATTTGTTCAGGAGACCGAAATTCGGGTCGTATATGCTCACCCACATCCTTGACGTAACAACGACGGAGATTACGCAGGGAATAAAAAATATGGCGCGAAATACTTTTTCTATATATCCCCCCGCCCTGTCCATCAGTATCGCCACGGCGATGCAAAGCGGATGCTGTATAAAAATCAGCCCGATACTAAGAAGCAGCGCGTTCAAAAGACAGCGCCAGAAGGTAGGGTCGTTGAAAAGAATCTGTTCAAAATTTTTAAACCCGATGATGTTGATGGCTCCTATCCCGTTCCAATCCGACATGCCGTAGTAAACGCTGAGGATGATCGGAAGAAATACGGCGAAAAGGAAAATAACCAGTCCGGGAACCACCTGTAAGAAAATCGATAGCCTGTTCCGCAATATACTATGCATCAAATCACCTGTATCTGATTATTTTTGTATCAGGCGGGAGGATCTATGGTCCTCCCGCCCGCCTTTTCCTAGTTGAGCTCCGCGTTGGCCTTGTCAGCCGCCTTGTCAAGCTCTTCTATAAACTTCTCGGGAGTGATGATGCCTGCCGCGAGAGTCTGTCCGAGATCCTGTGATGCAGTCTTGAAGCTGGGAGCGGAAGCTTCGCAGAAGTTCTGTCCGCTCATTGAAGTAGCCGAATGCAAAATGTCAAGCATGGTTTTCTGCAATTGCGTCTCTTTACCGGTAGCATACGGTGTGATGTCCTGTGCGGAAATAACTCCGCCGGACTGCCAGCCGATCTTGGACCAGTTGTCGGGCTTCAGCATGAAGTTGAGAAGCTTGACTGCCTCGTCCTTGCTGGGTGAAGCCGAAGAGACCGCATATCCGCCGCCGTACATTCCGAACAGGTCGGTATCTTTGCCCTTTCCGCCCTCTATTACTGGAACCATGAATGCGGATACGTTATTGCGGAAGGATTCCGGGAAGCTGGTATCGGACTGCATGCCTATTTCCCATGATCCCATGTAGTACATGGCTGCCTTTTCCTGGGTGAAGAGGTTCCTTGCGGCGCCGTAATCGGCCGACACAAACGAATCCTGGAAGAAGCCCACGTCCATAAGAGCCTTCAGATCCTGGGCCGCTTTAAGAAATACGGGATTGTCGGCGAACTTGGTCTTTCTGGCGACAGCGTCGTAAATCAGCTGGGATTCGCCGCTTTCGAGCAAGTACAGGTTATGATAGAAGGAAATGATGGCCCATTTATCCTTACCGTTGGTGGAGCAGGGCTGTATTCCCTTGGCCCTTAACGCTTTGGTAGCATCAAGAAGTTCCTGGAAGGTGGTGGGCACTTTTACTCCGGCCTGATCAAACAGGCCTTTATTGTAATACATGACGTAGTAATCGGTGTTTCTGGGCAATCCGTATAGCTTGCCGTCATAGCTGAAACCGTCCATGGAGGTAGGCAGGAAGGTGTAATCCTTATAATCGTCTTTGTTCAATTCGGCAGCAAAACCGCCCTTCATGACAGGCTCGAAGAACGCTCTGAAGCCCCATGCCTGGAATAAATCGGGAAGCTCGTTGCTGGCGATATATGCCTTGAATTTCTGCTTATAGGGCTCGTCCTGCAGCGCTTCGATTTCGATTTTGACATTGGGATTGGCTTTCATATATTCGTCTACGAGTGTTTTTTCCGCGAGGCCCATGCCTGCGGTCTGATCCGGCATGTTGGAGAAGAATTTGAGATTGACTGGTTTTGCAGTATCTTCCGCTTTGGTAGCTTCCGTGCTTTGAGCGGCATCCGCGCCGCTTGATACGCCGCCTGCCTGGTCCGGCGCAGCGCCCTGACCACCGCAAGCGATTAAACCGAACATCATGACGCCTGCGCACAGCAAACAAAGAAACCTTTTGAACGAACCCTTTTGCATACAATTGCCCTCCTCATTTAGTATGACTAAAATCGTGATATGACAGCTTGTGCACCAACTGTAATTCAATTTTATCACGCTGGCTTAAAGCAAGTATAGTATATGGATTTTGAAAAAGGTTTAAGATTTGCGAATGTATTAAATTCATAAAAAATCCCTGAAAGGCAGGTATTTACAGCCTGTCCGGCTTTCATGGCCGATAAAATGCGCTGCTGCTTCTATTTACAAAAATATTATGATATTATAACCTTACAATTGTATATTCGGACTTCTGGATGGAGCAAAGACGCGTACCAAAAAATAAAACAGGAGTTGAAGCAATTTGAAGCATCTCAGACAGGCATTTCTTAAGCTGCATTATTTTTACATGGACCTCAGCATAAGATACAAGTTGATGCTGCTGTTTTCGATAATAATCGTCTTCCTGTCCTCAAGTCTGGGAGCATATTCGTACATCATCTCGACGCGCAACATAAAAAGCGAGGTCAGTGTAGCGAATCTCCAGGTCGTCGAGCAGATAAGCAGCAGCATAGACTTCCTGCAAAAAGACATCGACGATCTGTCGACCTTTGTGCTGCTGAACCCGGATATACAGTCCCTGATACAGATCGAAAAGACAAATGTGAATGAAATTTCCAGCGAGGAAAATCTTGTTTACAACAATGCTACAAAGCATCTGAGCAACCTGTTTGCGTCGAAGGACTATGTGAGCTTCATCATCGTTTACGGAAAAAACGGGCTTCCCTATTATCTCAGCGGCGACGGAAGCACCGGCATCAGCGGGTATGATACCGTAAAAAATTCCGCCATCTACGAAAAAGCGATAGCCTTGAAGGGCAAGCCCTTCTGGGTCCTGCTGGACAATGAAAACCAGTCCTTCATACTGGACAACAAAAATCCCAAGATAGCTATCTGCCGGGCTCTTTTGAGCACCGACAAGCTCAGCATATCCGGCTTTATGATCATCTGCATCAACGTGACGACCATCCGAAACATTTATGCGTCAAACCTCAACGCGAAGAAGGGCAGCCTCTTTGTGCTGGACGACAGCAACGATATTGTAACCTACAGCAACAATCTGTCATCGGAGTATTCGGATGTCAAGGACGATCTTCTCCCTTACATCACAGGGACCGAGGGCAGGAAAATAATCAAGCTCAAGGGCGAGGAAATGATCATGACGTATAACGTCACCAGGGAAAGCAGCTGGAAGGTCATACACGTCATCCCCGTCATCGAGCTGAACCGCCAGATCAGGTCCATACTTGACATAACGATATTCATCATCATCGGCTGCCTGATCATATCGTTTTTGCTGACCCTTTTTGCCACCTCGATATTCACCAAGCCCATAAACAAGCTTCTCCTATCGATGAAACGCTTCCAGGAGGGCAATTTCGACGAGAAGGTGAACTTCAGCTACAAGGACGAAATCGGTATGCTGGGCGCCGGCTACAATACGATGGTCGACAACATCCAGGCCCTCATAAACTCCATGTACAAGCTCCAGCTAAAGGGAAAGGAAGCCGAGCTGAAGGCTCTTCAGGCGCAGATAAATCCCCATTTTCTGTACAATACGCTTGACACCATCTACTGGAAGGCGCAAAAATTAAAGGACAAGGACATCGGCGAAATGGTTTACGCGCTTTCCCAGCTGTTCCGCCTGACGCTGAATTCCGGCAGGGAGTTTACCACGATAGCGCGCGAAAAGCAGCTGATAGAATGCTACCTTCTGCTCCAGAAGCGCCGTTACAGGCAAAAGCTGGATTATGTCATAAAAATTGACGACAGCATCCTCGGGTATTCGATACCGAAGCTGATTATCCAGCCGTTTATTGAAAATGCCATCGTCCATGGGATAAAGGCCAAAAATATGGAAGGCGTCATTACGGTGTCGGGCTTTTCGCAGGATGGAAAAATAACGTTTGTGGTAGAAGACACAGGAGTGGGGATGGATGAAAAAACCCTGAAGGCCGTGCTCTTATCTTTGACAGCCGAAGAGGACGCAGACGGCATAAAGAGCGGATACGCAATAAGGAATGTAAAGGACCGCCTTAAAATTCATTACGGTTCGCAGTTTTATTTAAACATAGAAAGCGAATATGAAAAGGGCACGAAAGTAGTGGTCGCCATTCCTGCGCAGCAGGTGGAAAAGGGGCCGGACGTAACGGAGGGTGCTGGCATTGTATAAATTATTTATTGTGGATGATGAGAGTGACGTGGTAGACGGGATCAAAACCACCATCAGCTGGCGCAGGCACGGGATCGAGGTGTGCGGATACGCCACAAACGGTCAGGAGGCCCTGGAGCTTATCCGGAGCCTGCTGCCCGACCTTCTGATAGTCGATGTGAATATGCCGGTGATGGACGGCATCACACTCCTGGAAAAGATCAGGAACGAAGGCATAGAGCTGAAGTTTCTGATCCTGAGCGGCTATGACGAATTCGGATATGCCCAGAAGGCCATTAACCTGGGCGCTACCGATTATCTCCTGAAGCCGTGCAAGCCGCAGGATATCCTGCAGGCCGTCCTTAAGGCAAAGTCCGTCACCGAGGAGCAGAGGAGCAGGGAAAAGCTCCTGAACCACTACAAAACACAGTTTCAGCACAATCTCCCCATATTGCGGGAAAGATTTCTGTTAAGGCTTCTGGACGGGAAGCTGAAGGACCCGGTCGGTATCGCCGAGGAAATGAGCCTGTATAAAATAAACCTTCCGGAAAGCGACCTGACCGTCGTCCTGTTTAAAATAGACGGCCTGGCCTCCGTAACCGACCGCGACAAGCTGATAAACACCGAGACCGTGAAGCTCGCCGTACTGGATATAGTCAAAAAGGAATTCGACCTGATTTCCTTTCCCGCCGAGGTTTTTATCTGCGAGGAATACATCACCGCGATTTGCAGCCTGAAGTCCGGCAATTACACCAAGGAGCATTTTACCTGCATCCTGGACAACATCAGAGAGCAGATTGCCAGAAACATAAACCTTACCCTGACCGTCGGAGTCGGAAACTCCGTATCAACTCCGCAGGAGCTGTGGCGGTGCTACAGCGAATGCCGCTCCACGGTCGATACAAGGATATTTCTCGGGGATAACCGGGTCATTTTTTTCAGCGACATCATCCTGGAGAATATGAAAACGCCCGCCTATCCCTTCAACAGGGAAATGGATATCGTCAACTGCCTGCGCACCGGAAACAGAGAGGGCATCCTGGAGAAGATCGACGGCTTTTACAATGAAATTTCCGTAGGCGCCTCGCCCTCAAAGGAATTCTTGCAGAAGGCGAGCATCGCGCTCATCGGAAATATTTACAGGTTCTGCCTGGAGGAGAAAATCGACACCCAGGCGCTTTTCGCGGAGCAGATAAAGATTTTCGACGATATCCTGTACTGCGAAACCATAACCAGGCTCAAGGAAAAAATCCACCGTCTGCTCCTGAATATACTGGAGCATATGAACAAGCACGAAAACACGAACAAATTCATCGAGGCGGCCATCGAATATATAAAAAACAACTATTCCAGCGATATAAGGCTGGAGACCATCG
>JAEZJL010000478.1 GCA_023415815.1 Bacillota bacterium
GTCTCTACCTGTCCCTCTGTCCCCGTCTCGTTTTTCCAAAGTATTGACCATTCGAGAAAAATATGAATATCTATTTTATAAATTTTTGGCAATGCCAGAAAATATCAGCAATTTACTAATACATAAATACGATTTATTATGAAGACACGGCCAATCGTTAACGAAAGCCTTCAGTATTATGTTTTTTTTCAAATTCAGCGAACTATATGAGATAGGAGGGTAACTTAGTGAGAAAAACATTTCTCAGAATCATTTCGTCTTCTCTGGCGGTAATGATATTATTAAGCCTGTTCGCAGGGTGCTCGCAAAAAGAGGAACCGGCCCCGGCTCCCGACGCCGCCCCGGCGTCCAGCCAGGCCCAGCCTGCCGCTGCCGCGGAGGAGAAGGCCGAAAGCGGGAAAATCACCGATAAGCCTATCACCCTGACATACTGGTATGACATGCCCGCCGACAAGGTGGCTCCCATATTTAAAAACATGTCGGAAATGGAGATGTACAAGGAGCTTGAAAAGCGGACGGGAATAAAGATAGAGTTCCTTCATCCGCCGGCAGGGCAGGCAAACGACCAGTTCAACCTCATGATCGCTTCCCGGGATCTGCCGGATATCATTGAAAGGAATTTTGGCAACGCCGGTGTCGGAGGATATCCCGGAGGAGCGGAAAAAGCGATTCAGGACGGCGTGATTGTAAAGCTGAACGACCTTATGGAGAAAAATGCGCCGAATCTGATGAAATTCTATGCGGAGAACAAGGAAGCCGAAAAGCAGTCGAAGACGGACAACGGGTCCTTCTATAATTTCCCCTTTGTACGCGGAGATGAGGCTATAAAGGTATTTTACGGCCCGCAGATCAGAAAGGACTGGCTTGACGAGCTGGGACTCCAGGTTCCCGAGACGATTGACGAATGGTATCAGGTCCTGACCGCCATCAAGGACAAAAAGAAAATAGACTATCCTCTTTCCTTTAAACAAAATTCAAGCAAGGGCAACAATGACATAGGAATCGGTAACTCGTTCATAGGCGCCTTCGGTGTCGCTTACGAGTGGTACGTAGAGGATGGAAAAGCTAAATACGGCGCGGTTGAAAGCGGCTATAAGGATTTTCTAGCCACCTTCAGCAAGTGGTATGAGGAAAAGCTGATCGACCCCGATTTCCCCGTCCAGGACGACAAGACCTGGAGAGCCAAGATCGCAGGCGGTAAGGCTGCCGCGTTCATAAGCTATGCCGGCGGCGGTATGGGATATTTTTACGACCTTCTGCTGAAGGACAATCCCGGCTTCAAGCTGGCCGGCGTACCGTATCCCAGCCTGAAAAAGGGTGAAAAGGCCAAATTCGGGCAAAGAGACTTTACCGTGCCCTATGCCTGCGTTTCCATAACCACGGCCAACAAATACCCGGTGGAATCCACGAAGTGGCTCGATTACGGCTACGGGCCCGAGGGGCATATGCTCTACAACTTCGGTATTGAAGGGGTAAGCTACAAAATGGAAAACGGCTATCCCAAATACACCGAAATCGTGACCAAGAATCCCGAAGGGAAATCCATGTCGCTGGCGATGTCCAACTTCATGAGGTCCCACTACAACGGTCCGTTTATCCAGGATAAGAGGTATTTTGAGCGGTTCATGAAATATCCCGACCAGGTAGCCGCGGTGGGAGAATGGAGCAAGGCGGGGTATGAAAGCAACTGGCCGGCCCTTACCCCCACTCCGGAGGAAAGCGAGAAGATAGCGTCGATTATGACTGAAGTCAAGGTCTACCAGGATGAAATGTTCACCAAGTTTATCATGGGACAGGAGCCCATCGACAAATTTGACCAGTATGTGGACAGATTGAATCAAATGGGACTTAAAGATGCAATCGTCATTTACCAGACAGCCTATGAAAGATATCTGAAGCGTTAAGCTCCTGCATAAGAAGGGGGGAATTTCCCCCTTCTTATGCAATAAATTTGCGAAAATAATTTTTATAAATATATTAAAATCATTATAAGGAGACGCTTTGATGGCAGCTATTTCACCACAACAAAGCCCGATTGCGGAGAAGGCCCCTCAAAGGAACAGCCGGAGAAGCAAAGCAAAATACGGTACTTTTTTGCTGAAGGACCTGCTGAGGAACAAATATATATACTTAATGGCCGTCCCGGTGCTGCTCTATTACATATTATTCTGCTATGGGCCTATGTATGGAGCAATCATTGCCTTCAAGGACTTTTCTCCGGCAAAGGGAATTCTTGGCAGTCCGTGGACCGGCCTCAGGCATTTTGAAGAATTTTTCTCCAGCTTTTATTTCCTGAGAATATTTGTAAACACAATAACCATAAACGTATACAGCCTGCTCTTCGGCTTTCCCATACCGATTATCCTCGCCATACTCCTGAATGAAATAAGGAGCAGCTGGTATAAAAGGACGGTACAGACCATCACCTATTTGCCCCACTTTATTTCCATCATGGTCGTATGCGGCCTGATCATAGACTTTTGCGGCAGAACAGGGCTGGTAAGCGATATTATCGCATTTCTGGGAGGAGAACGGGAAAACCTGCTGATGAAGCCCGAGCTGTTCCAGCCCATATTTGTGGGGACCAGTATCTGGCAGGAGATGGGCTGGAATTCGATTGTGTACCTTGCCGCCCTTGCCGCCATCGACAGCCAGCTTTATGAAGCTGCGACCATGGACGGCGCGGGGAGATGGAGAAAGATATGGAACGTATCCCTGCCGGGAATTATGCCCACCATTATCATACTTCTTATTTTGCGTATGGGAAGCATGATGAACGTAGGCTTTGAAAAGATTATACTGCTGTACACTCCCACCACCTATGAAACGGCTGACGTAATTTCCTCCTTCGTTTACAGGAAGGGCCTTCAGAACTTCAGCTTCAGCGCCAGCGCAGCGGTTGGCTTGTTCAATTCGTTAATCAATTTCGCGTTATTGCTCGCTGCGAACTGGATCAGCCGGAAGACAAACGAGACCAGCTTATGGTAAGCCGGAGGTATAAAAAGTGCATTTAATAAGAAGAAATACCGGAGATAAAGTTTTTGATCGGTTGAACGAGCTGTTTATGGCGGTCCTCGTTGTGATTACGCTATACCCCTTTATTTATGTGGTCTTCGCTTCGGTGAGCCTGCCGTCCCAGATGATCAAGCACCAGGGCATTCTGCTGGCTCCGCTGGGGTTCAGCCTGAAATCCTACGGGCTTGTTTTCGAAAACCCCATGATTACCCGGGGCTATGTAAACACACTGC
This sequence comes from Bacillota bacterium, assembly GCA_023415815.1. Taxonomy (GTDB): domain Bacteria; phylum Bacillota; class Clostridia; order Acetivibrionales; family DTU013; genus JAEZJL01. Next base: position 3,249 of record JAEZJL010000478.1, read on the forward strand.
TTTACATGACCGCAGGAACGGTACTGAATCTGTTCATGACGTCGCTAGGCGCCTATGTGCTCTCAAGAAAGGGCGTGTACTGGAGAAACGTCATCATGATGGTAATCGTTTTTACCATGTTTTTCAGCGGAGGCTTGATTCCTTTCTATCTGATCGTAAGGGGGCTGGGCCTGAAGGACAGCATATGGGCTTTGATTTTGCCGACGGCAATCAGCACCTACAACCTAATCGTCATGCGGACCTCCTTTGCGGGGATTCCGGACAGCATGGAGGAATCGGCCAGAATCGACGGCGCGAATGACTTCACCATACTCTTTAAAATCATTATACCGCTCTCCATGCCGGTCGTAGCTGTCATGATCCTTTTTTACGGCGTAGGCCACTGGAACGCCTGGTTTAATGCCATGATTTTTATCAATACCAGAGAAAAGTACCCGCTGCAGCTGATCTTAAGGGAAATATTGATCGCCAGCAGTACTGACACCATGACTACGAGCGTCTCCAGCGCGGACATCGAGCCGGTAGCCGAAACGGTCAAATATGCCACCATCATGGTCGCGACGCTGCCGATCCTGTTCATTTATCCCTTCCTTCAGAAATATTTTGTCAAAGGTATCATGGTGGGGGCGCTGAAGGAATAGCCGCCGGAGCATCCACCCGCGGGCGAGGCCGTCGCGGGGATTTTTTCAGCCGGCTTTGTCCGATATGCCGGACAGATGATATAATGAAAGTATTAATATACAAAGACTGGGAGATGAGAAAAATTGAGCCATAAAGAACCTCTCTTTTTCAGAGGCAGCGTGTTTTTCTCCTGGTTGTTCTCGTATATTTCCGTTTTAATGATCCCGATCATAATAAGCGGCTTTGTATATATCGAGGCCGCGTCAATTGTGGAAAAGGAAATCAACCGGGCCGACGGGGCGCTTTTAAAGCAGCTCCAGCAGGCGATCGACACCCAGATGGCCGATATTCAGAAGATCAGCCTCAGGACCGCCCTGAGCTCCAATACCATCAGCCTCATGTACACAAAGGACGGCTCGACCGATTTGTATCACTATGTGGCGGGAAAGCTCAACGAGGAGCTGGGGCTTTACAAGCTTTCGAACGATCTGATCGACAATTTTTACATTTACTTCAGGAACACCGATTACATTCTCAGCAACGAAACCTTTGCAAAAGCGGATCTTTATTACGACACCTATCTAAGTCCCGATATGGCCGGTTTCGACCAGTGGAAAATATTCCACAACAATATCCATGCGAGGGAATTTGTAAAAGTCCCCAAAATCAACAATAACGGCAGGGCTGCAAAGGCCATCGCCTATGCCCAGTCCATTCCGATGGTCGAAATGAAGGAGCCTCTCGGCACCATAGTCATACAGCTCAATGAGGCCAAGCTGCTGGACACGATAAGAAACGTCAAATGGGACAAGCGCGGAGAGGTTTTCATCCTTGACGGCAACAATACGGTCGTTGCCACAACCCAGACCTCGGGGCTGAGCCTTTCGATTAAATTTGAGGAATTGAACGACACTAGAGGAGTTGTCGAGAGGGACCTCAATGGAGAAAAGATGGCCGTATCCTACATAAAATCAAGCTTTTCAGATTTGAACTGGAGGTATGTTTCGGTCATCCCGGCGAAGGTATTTTCCGAGAGGGCGGAGCATATCAGAAAAACCGTTTATATCAGCGTTTTTCTGTGCCTGGTGATCGGCGGGCTGCTTGCCTTCTTCTTTACCAGAAAGAACTACAATCCCATGAGCGACCTGGTGAAGGTACTTGCCGCAAAGGCGGGCATCCCGTTCGGGAAGAGGCTGAATGAATACAAGTTTATACAGGAGGCAATTTCAAGCGCGATCAGTGAAAAAGAGGAGATAAAGGACAGGCTGAAAAGGCAGGATGTTCTTTTACGCTCCAATTTTTTGACCCGCCTCCTCAAAGGCAGAGTCGAAAACAGACTGCCTCTCGACGAGGCCCTGACCTCTCTGGACATCCATTTCAATTCCGAGCATTTTGCGGTAATACTGTTTTATATCGAAGATTACAGCGAGCTCTTCGAGGATGAATGCAATTTTGATTCCGAGGAGCAGCTGAAGCTTGTGCAGTTTATCATAGCAAATATCG
>JAEZJL010000488.1 GCA_023415815.1 Bacillota bacterium
TCCAGATTCGTATGGGCGCTGTATACGTTTATGTCATTTTTTATAAGCCTGCTCAGGAGCCTGCCCTTCGGGTCATCCGCCTGAAGCCGCTTGAGCCCTTTAAATATAACGGGATGATGGGATATGATCAGCTCAGCTCCGCGTCTGGCGGCCTCCTCCGCAACCTCCGTTGTGACGTCCAGGCAAAGCATGACCCGGCGCACTTCGGCGTCCATGCCCCCTACGAGCAGCCCGACATTGTCCCAATGCTCCGCCAGCCGCTCCGGCGCCATCTCCTCCATGAAACCGGCAATATCTTTGCAAACAACGCTCATATGCTGCCTCCAGTCATCCGGACACGCTGCAGATCAACAACGAGCCTGTCCCTGATATATATCAGGTTTTCTAGCCCGCCCCTGCCCGTATCGGATTTATTTCTTCCGTCGATCATTATATTCAGCTGATTCAGCTTTCTTAAAAGGTATTCCCCCAGCAGAGGATCACTGCTATGAAGCAGCTCCCGGCCGATATAAAGCTCATAATCGTCACGGCTGGCGCTGCTGCCCTCCCATCCTGCGCATATGATATTGTATAGCTTTTTCCCTTCGGAGACCAGCAGCTCTTCGTGAATCGCAAAGCCCTCCTCATAAAGCCATTTGCGAACCAGCTCAACGGCATTCATAGGCTGAAGGATCAGCGATTTTATGCCGCGCGCCTTCTCCAGCGAATCCTGAAGTATTTCATTTATCAGCAGGCCCCCCATTCCGGCTATGACAGCCGTATCAGCCTCTCCGCAGGCCACGGGCCCGAGTCCCGGCCCAAGTCTTACCTCTATCCTCTCCTCAAGTCCGCAGCGCCTTATATTCCGTTCTGCTATTTTTACGGGGCCTATCCTTATATCGGTGGCCAGCGCCTTGCAGCAGACGCCTTTCATGACCGCGTACATCGGTATGTAGGCATGGTCCGTGCCCACATCGGCCAGGACGCCGCATACGGGAATCTTCTCAGCTATTGCGCCCAGCCTGCCTTTTAGCTCCATTCGCACTCCCTGTGATACTCGCGTATTTAAATTCCTTAAATCCATATAATATTAAATTATACACCATTTTATATGAAACCGGGAGTTGTTAATCATGCTTACCAATTTCAGAGGCAAAAATGCACGAGATACCGAAACGGCAGCCGAGTCGATCATAAACCGGGAACTGAAAGGAAAACTTCCCGAAACGGTAAAAACCACGCCCAGAATAACGGTAACCTACCAGCAGCAATCCGTCGAAGGCATGGATGAATATTATGAGAAAAAAAAGTAAGCCTTCCGGGATGGGAGGCTTACCGTGGAATCTGCTTATTTAACCAGGCTGTCATAGATTCTGGACAGGTTTTCTGTCATTCTTTCCAGATACGTTTTACTATCCTCGCTGCTCTCGATCGTATAGATTGTATTTACTTCCGCTCCAACCTCGTCAGCCAGCGTGCGGGATACTTCGGGGCTTGCCATTTCTTCGGCGAAAATGGTCGTTACCTTATTCTCCTTGCAGTAATTTACGAGCTCGGCAAGCTGCTTCGCACTGGGTTCCCCTTCCGCAAAAACGTCTTCCACGCTGTTCTGCTCAAGACCGAAATCCCGGCAAAGGTAAGCGAAAGCCGCATGTCCCGTTACAAAGCTCTTCTTCCCCGCGGAGCGGAATTTTTCGTTGTATTCGTTGTAGAGGCTCTCCAGCCGGGAGACGAAATCATTGCAGTTTTTTTCATAATAGTCTTTATTGGCGGGGTCCGCCCTGACCAGTGCGTCTTTGATATTTTTGACTTCGATTTCGGCGCCTTTTAGGCTAAGCCAGATATGGGGGTCGTATTGTCCATGTTCTTCTATTTCCCCGGGCTCGGTGTTCGCGATTGCCGACACGCCCTTGGAGGCTTCGACTACAATCAGCTCGGCATTGTTTGCCGCTTTAACCGCGTCATCCGCCCAGGCCTCCATTCCCAGGCCGCTGTACACAAAAACCTTGTATGTAGCAAGACCGGCAAGATCCTGCGCCTTCGGCTCAAAATCGTGCGGTTCCGTACCGTCGGGTATAATGGTTGAAATCTCCACCCTATCCTTTCCGACTGCCGCAACAAATTCCTTCATGGCATTGAAGGTGACGGAAACCTTTAGCTTGCTTTCTTCTGCTTTATCCGACTGAGTATTCTTTCCGCACGCCGAAAAGCTTAAAACAGCAATCAGACACAATAATAAAGCACCCCATCTTTTTAGCATTTTATCTACCTCCGAAATTTTACTTGCAAATGATTCCTATTTGCATCTATAATCAATAATAGTCCGCAAGAAAACAGCTGTCAAGTGCAAATGATTTGCATTTGCATTAATGTAGTGTTATGGTTACTATATAGAAAGGGTGGTCCTTGTGATTAAAGCGGAAAAATTGTTCTTTTCTTATACGGGTTCGCCGCCGTACGTGCTGGATGGTATCAATCTTGAAATAAACGACGGAGAGTATGTATCGGTGGTAGGTGAGAATGGCAGCGGAAAGAGCACGTT
>JAEZJL010000181.1 GCA_023415815.1 Bacillota bacterium
ATTAAAACCTTGTCGCCGAAAAGGTGTCCGAAGGTATCGTTAAAGCGCTTGAAATGATCGATGTCGTATATCGCGAGCGAAAGCGGGTAATTCTCTCTCTGGGCGGCCTCCAGCTCCTTTTCCAGCCTTGTCTGGAAATACTGGCGGTTGTAAACGCCCGTCAGGCCGTCCCTGCTTGCGAGCTCCCGCATCTTCTGGTACAGCTCGGCATTTTCCATCGCTATGCCGACCTGCTGGGCGATGATATTCAAAAGCCTCACGTTTTCATCGTCAAAAGCATTGTTGAGTTTGTGTTCCACAAGCACCAGGCCAAACTTTCTGGACTTTGTATTAAGGGGGATGCATATGAGAGAATTCACCTCCCTGCCCTTTGTAAAAACATACCTGGAGGGGTCGACAAAGTTCTCCATGATTTGTCTGCCATGGTCCAGCGCGTCCACAAGCGCCCGGCAGTTTATATTTTCGGTCATGGTGGCTATTTCGCCCGCATTAACTATATTCGACGTGTGCACCTTCAGACGGTTTGTCGTATCGTCGTACAAAATGATGGTCGAGTAATTGACGCCCATGACCCCGAGGATTATGTCGTTGAGGTATTTCAACAGCTCCTTTATGTCCAGGATGGAGCTTATAGCCTGGCTTATCTGCTGCAGCGTATAAAACTCGGCAATGCTTTCGGAAAGCTTTTTATTGATTTCCTCCAGCTTGAAATTCGTCCCCTTCAGCTTGTCATAGTGGTGCTTGATCTCCTCCTGGGCATTCTCCAGCTGCAGGTATTTTTCCTCCAGCTGCTCCAGCAGGCTCTTGTTCTCGATCTCGTTTTCTATGCCGTCCTTGTAAAGCATTCCGCAGAACAACGCGAAAAGCCCAAGGGCGACATACATGAAGAATATATAAAGAATGCTTTTAAAGATGTCGTTATTTACAGCTTCGATCCCGTTTATTTTAAACAGGATCACCGAAAATACCAGAACGGTATGAATGACTAATGATGAGCACACCATTGTCATTCCGGCTTTGGTCCCCCTTGTAAGGCTTATTATCAGTATGGTGAACAGCAGCATTGCGTACGGCCATGTACCGAAATCCATGATGATGATGGCAAAGGATATTGCGGCAAGCCATATGATATGGCTTATGTAATATATCTTATTATTTGTCAGCAGGTTTTTTTTGGATAATATGCTTTTCACAAAGTGAAGCACTGCCAGGAGCAGGCAGAAAAAGAGCCTTGAAAGGGTGCGGCCCAATAAATCGTGATTTTCAAAAAGAGGCTTTTGGTTAAATACTATTTCACTTAGTATAAAGTAAAGTATTCCTGAGAAAATAAAAAACCAAGTCAGCTCTATGAACATCAGTTCGTATTTCTGATAACGCGACGAATGAGTATCGCTACTCGTATCCAGTTCTGCCTACCCCCCGAAAAATCTGATACCTTATCCCATAAAATCATTTCTGCCAGTATATTTCTATTACGTCGCCTGTCTTTATATTATCTGTAAAAGCAGCCTGGCGCCCGTTAAGCTTCAGTATGATGCTGCCCTTCGGCTTCGTAAGGTCAAAGTCTATATAGTTGAAAACATCCACAAATATGTACTGCGTTTTATTTTCCTTCAACACGATTTCCCGTCCGTTCACCACAATGCGTACCCACGACACGTCGAACATTTCGTCCGCAGGCTTCTGCGGCACGTCGGCGTCGGGAAGGCTTTCCTGCTCCTGCCGGACCGGCTCCGCAGCCTTCTCGGCCTCCTTTGCCGTTTCGCCGTACTCAACGACGTCCTTGTCCACCAGTATATATCCCGGTATAGCAGCTGTTCCGTTCACCGTGATTCCGCAGTCCCGTATGTCGACGCCACCCGCCTCCAGCAGGTCCTCCAGCGTCCTTATATGATTTATATCAACGATATCGCCGTCGTTAATTATGGTATCGCCGCGCGCATTTTCACCGTTCACAAAAACATTTGCGCTTATGTCTATAAGGCTGCCGTTGAATGTGACCGTACCCTTTTTCCCCAGGCTTGCAAGATCGGAAACCCTTACCTCGGCATTCATGCCGTCCACCGCTTCCACAACTCTTATGCTGTCCCCGTACCTGATGATGGTCTCCAGATTCGCCGCCGTATCGTTGACATATATTTCGGCTGCTTTCCCGTGCTCTCCCCGCACCATCCGCTTTTCGCCGTTTACTGTAAAGCTCATGCCCTTTCCGGAGCGTCCGATGAGGCGTCCGGGATTGAAGCCTACCAGCACGAGCGCATCTGCAACGCTCAGCTTCCTGGAGTTGAAAAGCCTTACCTTGCTGCCGTTGACGGTTACGGACATGAAATCCTTTCCCGCCTGCAACTGCGCGGTGACGGCGATTCCGTAAGGAGTGATGGATTCGGGTCCCGAAAGCTTTTTATCGTTGAATTTCATGCCTCTTATTACATCCCTGCCCCTGACGGCGACCCTGTCCGGGGGAAGCTCAAGGCGCTGGGCTATCAAGCCGGTGAGACCCGGTATCTGGCTTCCGCCTCCTATGAGGAAAATGGCGTTCGGTGATTTGCCGTTGTACTCGAGGATTTTTCCGGCGATATTGTCCGCCAGGTTCTCAACGGTGGGCCTTATGAGCTCCGTGACCTCGGAGGCCTTTACCGAGTGCTTTTTCTTCAAAATATCAACATAAGAAATGGTTTCCTTCGAGGAGGTAAGGGTTATTTTAATCTTTTCAGCCGTATTGAAGTCCACGAGGTAGTACTGCGAAATCTTTTCAGTTATCTCATCCCCGGCGACGGGCACCATGGCATAGGCAACAATGCTGCCGTCCTTTGTCAGCGCTATATCGGAGGTGCCTGCGCCTATGTCGACGAGCGCGAGGTTGAGAAGCCTCAGATCCGGCGGTATTGTGACGTTTATGGCGGCGATGGGCTCCAGCGTGAGGCTGGATACCTCAAGGCCTATCCTGCTCATTACCGTATAGAGGCTGTCTACGACGATATGGGGCAGAAAGGTTGCCAGTATATCGGCGCTGGCGGTTTTACCCCTGTGCCCCAGCAGCTTTGAAATTATATAACCGTTCAGATAGTAATTTATAACGCTGTATCCTACGCAGTAGTACTGCACCCTGTCCTCGTCGGATGCATCCGCGTCGAGTATTGCCTGGGCCTGCTGGATTCCTGCTATTTCAAGGCCGCTGACCGTTTCCTGGTCTATTTCCGCCCCGGCCTCAAGCTCCCTGTCTACCCTGACCTGGCTGGTTTTAAGCACTCTGCCTGCCGCAGCTATCGCGACCTTTTTCAAAGTGATTCCGAACCTGGCTTCGATTTTAGTCTTTACCTCTTTCGCAATGACAGCGACCTGCTCGATATCGTGTATCTGGCCGTCCATCATCGCCCTGTTCCTGTGCTCAACGATTTCGGTCCCCAGTATCCTGAACCTCTCGCCTTCCTGTATTCCGAGCACGCCGACCACGGATCTTGTACCGATGTCAAGCGCAAAAACAAGGTCGTCAAGGTTCACGCCGTCAAGCGGCTTCGGGGGGTCCGCCTCATTTCCGGCGAGCTTGAGCACCATGTTCTTCTTTTGATTATCCTCTTCGGCCTTTTTTGCCCGGTTAGTACCTGCTGGCATAGAACAACTCCATATTACCTTATTGGTCTGCTGCAAAAAATATATTTAATCTTATATAAAAGCTTTCTTGCAACCAGATATTACATATAAATTCGACAATAATAAGAAAATTCCTGCTCAGGGCGCATTTTTTTGACCATATGCGCAGTACGGCCTTATATCACAGCCCCCGCAGTCCGGTTTCCTTGCGCCGCATACGGCCCTGCCGTGGTAAACGAGCTGGTGGCAGAACGTGCTCCAGTTTTCCTTTGGCAGCACCTTCATAAGGTCGTATTCGATTTTTTCGGGATCTTCGTATTCCGAGAGACCGATCCTGTTGGACAGCCTTTTGGCATGCGTATCGACCACCACGCCGGGAATGCCGAAGCAGTCTCCCAGCACCAGATTTGCCGTTTTCCTGCCCACTCCTGGCAGCTTGAGCAAATCCTCCATGTTGGACGGCACCCTTCCGCCGAAATCGCTGATGAGCATTTTGCAGGCGTTGATGATGTTTCTGGCCTTATTGTGATAAAAGCCGGTCGATTTTATGTCCTGCTCCAGCTCCAGGGGGTCTGCGGCGGCAAAAGCGTATACATCCCTGTATTTGCTGAAAAGAGCGGGAGTTACCATGTTCACCCGCGCATCCGTACACTGGGCGGCAAGCTGGGTGGAAATCATGAGCTGCAGCGGGTCCGAATAATCAAGCGAGCACCCCGCTTCCGGGTAAAGCCGGTCGAGAATGGGAATAATGGCAGCCGCTTTTTCTTTTCTGGTCATTTCAGTCACCTCTTTCCGATGGCAAGATGATATATGTCCATATATTTTTGAGCCGGCCCTGTCCAGGAATTGTCCAGAGAAAGGGCTTTAACCACAAGCGCGTCCCATTCCCCGGGTTTTTCTGTATAAAGCTTCAATGCGCGCCCGATGGCGTCGAGCATCTCATCCGGGTCGAAGCTGCTGAAGGAAAAACCGTTTCCGTTTATCTTATCTGCGTCATAGTCAGCTACGGTTTCGGCGAGCCCGCCGGTGGCCCTCACTATCGGTATCGTGCCGTATCTCAGGCTGATGATCTGGCCGAGCCCGCAGGGCTCGAAGCGCGAAGGCATGAGGAACATGTCGGCGCCCGCGTAAATCCTCTGCGCCAGCGTTATGTTGAAGCCCGTATACACCGCGACCTTTTCAGGATATCCGGCCTCTATCTCCTTGAATATATCTTCATAATACCGGTCTCCCTGGCCCAGCAGCACAAACTGCATGTCGTGCTTCATCATGCCGTCGATACGGTCGATGATCAGATTCAGGCCCTTCTGCCCGGAAAGCCTGGATATGAGGCCTATTACCGGGACATCCCTGACAGGGAGCCCCATTTCCTTCTGGAGCGCGGTCTTGTTCAGCTTTTTATCCTCATGGTTTTCGATACTGTAATTTTTCACTATGCGGGGGTCGGTCGCCGGATTGAATTCCTCGTAGCTTATGCCGTTGACGATTCCGAAAAGGTCGTGCGTCCTCTTTGAAAGCAGCCCCTCGAGCCTCTCGCCGTACTGCTGCGTCTGTATCTCCCTGGCGTACATCTCACTCACCGTGCTGATAATATCGGCATACACGAGCCCGGCCTTCATAAAGCTGAAAGCGCCGTAAAATTCCGCTTTTTCGGAAGTAAAAACGTTATTGCCTATATTGAAAAGCCTTACGATGTCGCTTGAGAAATTTCCCTGGTATTCAAGGTTGTGCACCGTATATACGGTTGAAATGCCGCTGTAAAAGGACTGCTTTTTGTAATGCTCCTTCAGAAGCATGCAGACGGGTCCGGTGTGCCAATCGTTGCAGTGGATGATATCCGGCTGGAAATTGATCCTCGGCAGCATTTCAAGCACCGCCTTGCAAAAGAAAATAAACCTGTCGCCGTCATCAAAATGGCAGTATATCCCGTCCCTGTCGAAATACCTGTAGCTGTCTATGAAGTACACCGGAAGACCCTTATCTTCCCCTCCGTCCCGGCAGTCCGCGCCGGTTTCCCTGATGATGCAGGCCTCGACGCTGCTATCCATCTGCACAGGAAAATCGGCCGCATAGCTGAGACTTTGTTTTATCATCCGGTATCTGGGCATTGCTATCCTGACGTCGTTTCCGAGAGCAGCCAGCGCCTTCGGGAGCGACCCCGCCACATCCGCCAGCCCTCCGGTCTTTGCAAAGGGGGAAACCTCTGCCGAAACAAACAATATTTTAAGCTTTTTCCCCTGCATTTTAACCTCCAAGTCCCTCAAACAGAATTATTAAATGGAATACCATCAGGTTAAATTATCACAACATAAGTCAATTTTCAACAGCATTATCTGGCAGCCGGAAAAACCTCAGCCCTTCGGGCGGAGAACCCCGCCTATCCTCTCCAGCGCCCACTCCAGCTCTTCCTTTTTTATTATCAGCGGAGGCGCGAGCCTTATGGTTTGCAGGTGCGTCTCCTTGCAAAGCAGGCCGTTTTCCATAAGCCTTTCGCAGAAAGGCCTGGCGGGTCCGCATTCCTTCTTTATCTCAATGCCGATAAAAAGTCCCTTTCCGCGTATTTCCTTTACATAAGGGCTTTCCAGCTTTAAAAGCCTTTCCTTGAACCAGGCGCCGAGCTCCCTCGACCTCTCCGGCAGCCTTTCGTCAACAAGCACGTCCAGCGCGGCGCTTCCCACAGCCGCCGCAAGAGGATTTCCGCCGAAGGTGGAGCCGTGATCCCCCGGCTTGAAAACATCCATTATATCTGCATCCGCAAGCACTGCGGATACGGGGTAAACGCCTCCGCCGAGCGCTTTGCCGAGGGCGAGTATGTCCGGCCTCGCAGCTTCGTGCTCAAAGGCGAACATCCTGCCAGTCCTTCCGAAGCCCGTCTGTATTTCATCAAATATGAGAAGTACATTGTTCTCAGCGGTGATCTCCCTTACCTCTTTCAAATAGCCCTCCGGCGGTATTATCACGCCGCCCTCGCCCTGTATCGGCTCGACCATGAACGCAATTGTTTCGGGCGTAATTGCCTCCCGCAGCGCCTGCGCGTCCCCGTAGGGTATGATCCTGAAGCCCGGCGTGAAGGGACCGAAGCCCGACCTGTACTGATGCTCCGATGAAAAGCTTACTATGGAGATAGTCCTGCCATGGAAATTATTCGTGCAGACTATTATCTCACCGCGGTCTTCCGGAATTCCTCTTTTTTGATGCGCCCATTTCCTGGCGGCCTTGAGCGCAGTCTCTACCGCTTCGGAGCCCGTATTCATGGGCAGCGCCCTTTCATAGCCGGCGAGACGGCACAGCTTTTCAAGGAACTCCCCCATCCTGTCGTTATGGAAGGCTCTTGAGGTTATGGTTATACGGCTTGACTGATCGACAAGCGCCTCTATGATTTTCGGGTGCCTGTGCCCCTGGTTCAGCGCCGAGTATGCGGACAGCATGTCCATGTACTTCCGGCCCTCGTCGTCGAAGACCCACACTCCCTCGCCGCGTTCCAGCACGATCGGAAGCGGATGGTAATTTTCCGCGCCCCATTTCTCAGCCTGAGCGATGCGTTTGTTGTCCGTGTTCATGGCTCTACCCCCGAAAGCATTGATTTAATATATATTATTACAAAGTACTATTATATTCTACAAGCGGCGCGAAGGCAAATACCAGTTTTATTTGATTATTTATGGTATAATAAGCATAACTTTGGGGGGATCGGAAATGATTATTGAGCATGTGGCGCTTTGGGTCGGGGATCTGGAAAGGTCCATGGAATTTTATACGAAATACTTCAACGGTACGGCGAATGCAAAATACACCAATGCCTCCGGCTTTTCGTCCTATTTTGTCAGCTTTTCTTCAGGCGCAAGGCTCGAGATAATGAGCAAGCCCGGCGCAGCAAGCGAGTCCGGCGGACATGAAAGACTTTCCGGGTACAGCCACCTGGCCTTCTCCGCCGGTGGCAGGGACAAAGTGGACGCCCTGACGGATGCCCTGAGGGCTGCCGGATATAAGGTCCTGAGCGGGCCCCGCTTCACCGGGGACGGATATTACGAAAGCTGCGTCTCCGACCCGGACGGCAACAGGGTGGAGATAACGGAATAAGGCTTTTGAGCAGCGGCATCAACAGCTGTTAAAAATATTGCAGATTATATTCAACAGGAGGAAGCAGTCATGATCAAGCACATCGTTATGTGGAAGCTCAAGGATTCTCTGGAGGGTAAAAGCAAGCTGGAAAGCATGCAGGCAATGAAAGCCATGCTTGAAGCCCTGATTGGCAAGGTAGACGGACTTATAAAGCTTGAGGTAGGTTTTAACATTGAAAGCTCGGATTCAGCCTACGACCTGGTACTGTATTCCGAATTCACCGACGAAAAGGCACTCGAAGCCTACCAGGTCCATCCCGACCATCTCGTCGTAAAGAAATTTGTCGCCGGTGTCCGCGACAAGAGGGCCGTCGTGGATTATTTGGCGTAAAGTCCGGCGCTCGCCACCACTTTAGCCATCAGTCTGTTCGTTTTTATGGGAAATAGTCTGCACAGCATGAATGACAGAGCGTCGCCTTTTGACGGAGATATCGCAAATCCCTTTCTGTCCATGTTTATTATCAGACCTTTGCCGACCTTTTCGGCAGAGGCTTTCATTTTCGCCGGGAAACGAAAGAGGCGATGTGTAAAAAAAGGGCGGTTCTTTAAAAGCGGCAATAAAGCCATTCTTTTGAAGAACCGCCCGTCAGAATGCTTTAGCTTTCCAGGAGAAATTTCATAGCCTCCTGCTCAGTGGCGAAAATGTTTGGGTTGATATCACCGTGTAATGCAGATTCAATCGTTTTTTGATACATAAAGCTTGGAATTATCCCGGCAGTTTTTTTACAATATGTTCCGAGGAACTTTCCGGTCTCTTCATACAATTTCGCCTGGGAAGGCGAAAAAAATTTCATCTCCACATTCGCCGCATCTCTGAGATACAGCACTTCTCCTCTCTTGAATTTCTTTGCCTCGCTTATAATTGCCTCGCATAAATCCTCAAATTCCACGTTGTCGAATTTGCCGGACATGACGCACTTTACAAGCTTGGTTTTGTGATCCACGCTAAATCTGTACTCTCCCATTCTGAAATCCTCCTTTAAATATTTTAGTGAATAGAGCCTGTAATACGGTTATTGCCGCTAAAAGTAGCTAAAAGATAAAAATCCATATTGACAATCCTTAAGTATTTTGTTATCATAAAATATGAATTTCGAACGACTTTTAAATGAGCATTTGAAATTCATTTGGAACATATTAAAAAAGCCCCTTTCCCTCACCGGAACAGCGGTTATAGTTTGTTTATAAAAAGCCCGGGCATTCTGTTAAGAACGTCTTGTTTGGTTTTTCTTTAATTTAAACCAATAGATAAATTTTACCTAACAATTGCATGCCTGTCAATATACTGTGCAGTTAATTTACATAACTGCATGATTATTCTCCTGTAAAATTTAATTATAAAAATACTCGGCAGTTGACCGGGCATTCCGGCTTTGGTATATTTCCTGTATAAAATGAAAGCGGGGTAACCATATGCCGGCCAGTCACTGATTGATTTTGTTATAACGCAGAACAGCTTTTTTCCGGGATCACACAGATTCCACGGGGTTGTTCCTGCCGTCCCAAAAAACATTATCATGAGGTGAATATAATGGCGATATGTGAATTATGCAGTAAAAAGACCTTGTTCGGAGTGAGCGTTAGCCATTCCCGGTCGCACGTCAGCGGCAGGCATAAAAGAATAGTGAAGCCGAATTTGAAGCAGACGACGGTAATGATCAATAATCAATTGAAAAGGATCACTGTCTGCACAAGGTGCATGAGAACGCTGCAAAAGGCAAACAGGCCAAGGCAGTAAGCATAAGATCGGGCACGGGATACGGGATGTATCCCGTGCCTTTTCCATATCCCCCGCATCAGCATCCGAAAAAGGCTCCGGCGCGCTTCTCTCTTTAAAAATATGACATACCGTTGTCAATCAAATAATGATAATATATACAAAGGAGGCTGCCGGTCCGGAAATAAAAATACCGGCAGGCAAAATCAAATGTACGAACGGATGCTGAATAAAAATATACAGCCCTCCATAGAGGAAATAGAAGCTTATATAAAAGCGGAGGGCTATGAGCGCCTGTTGAAAATCGACCATTTTCTCAATGAAAGCTACGACCTTTCGAGGGAGCTCCGATTTCCCTTCGGCAATAATTACGGCTGGGGATTCAAATACAGCCATAAAAGCAAGCATCTTTGCTATGTGTTTATTGAGCAGGGGGCGTTTACTCTCACACTGCAGATAGGCGATAAGGAAGCGCCCGCCCTTGAGAAAAAACTCCCTTATCTTTTACCAAAGACAAGGGAGTACTGGCTGAACCGCTATCCCTGCGGCGAGCACGGCGGCTGGATTCATTACCGGGTGCTGGCCGATGAGGAGCTGCCGGATATCTATGAACTCATCAGGTTAAAAAAGAAGCCGTCCAAAGCATAAACGATGATTTATGCCTTATCCGAAATACCCCACTCCGGCCTCGAACAGCTTCTGATCCTTCCCGCCCGGAACGTTCCTGCATACGTCGGAGCCTATCCTTTCCGAATGGCCCATCTTTCCCAATACCCTGCCGTCGGGGCTGGTTATGCCTTCGACCGCATACATTGAGCCGTTGGGGTTGAATCTGACGTCATAGCTTGCATTGCCTTCCATATCAACGTACTGTGTGGCAATCTGGCCTTTCCGTATCATTGTCTCCATGTCATCCATACCGGCGACAAACCTGCCTTCCCCATGCGAAACCGCAATGGTGTGCATGTCCCCCGCCTTCACATTTGAAAACCAGGGCGAGAGGTTTGAGGCGATTTTTGTCCTCACCATGCAGGAAACATGGCGGCCAATGGAATTGAAGGTCAGCGTGGGACTGGCTTCCTGCATGTCCCTGATTTCGCCGTAGGGCACCAGGCCGAGCTTTATGAGCGCCTGGAAGCCGTTACAAATGCCAAGCATCAGGCCGTCCCTGTTCTTCAGCAGCTCCATGACAGCTTCCTTTATATATGGATTCCTGAAGGCCGTGGCTATAAATTTCCCCGAGCCGTCCGGCTCGTCGCCTGCGCTGAAGCCTCCCGGAACCATGATTATCTGGCTTTCGCCTATCTTTTTCCTCATAAGGGCTATGGTATCGGCAATATCCTGCGAGCTCAGATTTTTTACCACCATGACGTCCGCGATACCGCCCGCCCTCTCAAAAGCCCTGGCCGAGTCGTACTCGCAGTTCGTGCCGGGGAACACGGGAATAAACACGCGCGGCTTTGCCACATGGGGAATCCCGATTTTTACGGGCCTGCGACCGACATAACTGTAGTTTTCGGGCTTCTCCGGGATTTCCGCCGTCTTTGTCGGGAATATGTCCTCCAGCGGCTGGCGCCAGCTGTCGAGGGCCCTGTCCAGAGCGACTCTTACGCCGTTTACAAGAATGGCCGGTTCGCCGGTGGTATTGCCGAGTACTCTGTATTCAAGTCCTTTCAGCAGCTCCTCCAGCTTTGCATCGGCCTCAAGCTCAAGCACTATCGAGCCGTACATGGGGGCGAAAAGCTCCTCCGGCCCGAAGCCTCCCGTGAATCTGAAGCCTGTCATATTGCCGAAGCACATCTTGCTTATAGCCTCCGCGACACCCCCCAGCCTGACGGAATGCGCCGCCAGCACCAATCCGTCGGAGGCAAGCGCATGGAGCCTTGTATAGTTCCTTTCCAGCTGTCCGAAGTCCGGCAGGTCTTCCCCGTCCCTGCCCAATAGGAGCAGTACGGCCTTGCTGCCCACCTTCTTAAACTCCGTCGATATCACTTTTCCCGTATTTACGGTATCTACTGCGAATGCGACAAGCGTCGGCGGTACGTTCAAGTCCCTGAAGGTGCCGGACATGCTGTCCTTTCCCCCTATGGCGGGCGTCCCGAGCCGCATCTGCGCATAGTATGCGCCCAAAAGCGCGCTGAAGGGCTTACCCCACCTGTAGGCGTCCTTACCGAGCTTCTCGAAATACTCCTGCAGGGTAAGCCTGACCTTCCTGTAATCTCCGCCCATGGCTGCTATCTTCGCAACCGCTTCAACCACGGCATAGAGCGCCCCGTGGAAGGGACTCCACCGCGCTATGGAAGGATTGAAGCCATAGGACATCAGCGTCCCGGTATCCGTTTCCCCCTGCAGGACAGGAAGCTTCGCAGCCATTCCCTCCGCCGGGCTGAACTGATAGGCTCCGCCGAACGGCATCAGCACCGAGCCCGCTCCGATGGAGCCGTCGAAGCGCTCGACCAACCCCTTCCGGCTGCAGACGTTCAGCCTTTGCAGGTTTGAAAGCCATGCGGCTTCTAGTCCGCCGTCCCCGGCGGCATCCTTTGCCGCTGTATTAAAATAGCCCTCCTCTTTCGAAGGAGCCTGAACCTTTACACAGGTTTTCTGCTTCACGCCGTTGGTGTCAAGAAACGCCCTGCTTATATCCACAATCGTCCTGCCGCGCCACAGCATCCTGAGCCTGCTCTCGGCCGTGACCTCTGCGACCGCGGTCGCCTCAAGGTTCTCTTCTGCCGCGGCCCTGATGAACTCCTGCTCCTTTGCCTTTGCGACAACAACCGCCATCCTCTCCTGGGACTCCGATATCGCCAGCTCCGTCCCGTCGAGGCCCTCATATTTCTTGGGAACCGCGTCAAGATTTATAATCAGTCCCTCGGCCAGCTCGCCGATCGCCACGGAAACGCCGCCTGCGCCGAAGTCGTTGCATCTCTTTATAAGCCTGCTTACGCCGGGATTTCTGAAAAGCCTCTGAATCTTCCGCTCGGTCGGCGGGTTTCCCTTCTGCACCTCCGCGCCGCAGGTCAGCAGCGACTCCTCGGTATGCTCCTTCGAGGAGCCTGTCGCGCCGCCGCAGCCGTCGCGTCCAGTACGTCCGCCCAGCAGGATGACTACGTCCCCCGCCTTCGGCTTCTCCCTTACGATATTGCTCCTGGGCGCTGCGCCTATTACAGCTCCGATTTCCATCCTTTTGGCCACATAGCCCTCGTCGTAGATTTCGTCAACCTGGCCTGTGGCAAGGCCTATCTGGTTCCCGTAGGAGCTGTATCCCGCCGCGGCTCCGGTCGTTATCTTGCGCTGCGGCAGCTTGCCCGGGATGGTATCCTTAACCCTGGTTCTCGGCTCGCCGCTTCCGGTAACGCGCATTGCCTGGTATACGTAAGACCTGCCGGAAAGTGGGTCCCTTATCGCTCCGCCAAGGCAGGTGGCGGCTCCCCCGAAGGGCTCTATCTCAGTAGGGTGGTTGTGTGTCTCGTTTTTGAACATTATTAGCCATTCCTCGGACTTCCCGCTGACACTGGCATTTACGACGATGCTGCAGGCATTGATCTCGTCCGATGAATCAAGGTCTTCCAGCCCGCCCTTTTTCTTGAGCTCCTTCATGGCAATGGTGGCAAGGTCCATCAGGCTTATGTCCTTTTCCCGTCCGCCGTACACCAGCCTCCTTGATTCAAGGTAGCTTTCGTAGACGGATTTCATCCTATCCGCATACGGGCCGCCTTCAAATTCAACCTTTTCAATTTCGGTCAGAAAGGTGGTATGGCGGCAGTGATCCGACCAGTAGGTATCAATAAGCCTCAGCTCGGTGATTGTCGGATTCCTCTTTTCCTCGTCCCTGAAGTAATCCCTGCAGAAGGCAAGGTCCTCCTTTGACATCGCGAGCCCCATTTCGGAAACCATGCCCGAGAGCCTGTCCTCATCCATAGCGGTAAAGCCCTCCAGGGTCCGCACATCCTCCGGGTATCCGACCTCGACCTCCAGCGTGGAAGGCTTGTCCAGCTGCGCCTCGTGGCTGTCGACGGTATTGATGCAGTAATCCTTTATCCTTTTGAATTCCTCCTCCGAAACGTCGCCCCTGACTGCGGTAAGCCTTGCGGCCCTGCACTGG
>JAEZJL010000201.1 GCA_023415815.1 Bacillota bacterium
AGATAGCGCCGGGCTACTACGTTTCGGGAAGCACGATAAAAACGGAATTTCAGAAGCATGTAAAAAGCGAAAGGTTCGCCATTGTTACCATATCGAAAAAGGAAGATGTGCTGGCCGGCCTGAAGAAGCTTTTAAACAAGGATTCGGAACGGGAGTGAGCATAAATGACGGACTACAGCATCAGCGAGCTCGAGCTGTGGAATGAGAAAATCGAAGGCCTCGCGTCAAAGGAAAACCTTCGCTACTACGAGCAGGAATTTGAAATCGTAAGCTATGAGGACATGACCGCCTACGAGGCCTATACCGGTATGCCCTCGCACTATCCGCACTGGTGCTTCGGCAAGGCGTATGAAAGGCTGAAGACGCTGAACAGGTACAACCTTTCCGGCCTTCCCTATGAGATGGTGATAAATTCCAAACCGTGCATTGCCTATCTGATGAAGGACAATACCCTGCTGCTCCAGATACTCACCATCGCCCATGTATACGGGCATAACGATTTCTTCAGGAACAACCGCCTTTTCAGGCAGGGTACGAGAGCCGAATATACCGTTGAGATGTTCAAGAACCACGCCGACAGGATAAGGAACTATATATCCGATCCGGGAATCGGTTACGCCAGGGTGGAGCGTATACTTGACGCCGCGCATTCGCTCAGATTCCAGACCTCCAGGGTGACGGGCGAAAAAAGGCTCGCCGCCGAGGAGCAGAGAAGGCGGCTGCTCCGGAAGTATGAGAGGCCGGAAAGCGATTATCCGCTGCTCGAGCCTCCGAAGCAGGAGGAGGAACAGCCGCCCGACCTCAGGAAGATACCGCTTGAGCCGGAGGAGGACCTGCTGCTGTTTGTATCCGAATACGGGAGACTGTCGGAGTGGGAGAGGGATATACTCGATATAGTCAGGGAGGAGACGCTCTATTTCATACCCCAGATCGAGACCAAAATAATGAACGAAGGCTGGGCGAGCTTTTGGCACTACAATATACTGAACGGGCTGGGGCTTCCGCAGAACCTTCATATGGAATTCATCAAAAGGCACAACCAGGTCATAAGGCCGCATGTAGGCCATATAAACCCCTATTTTCTTGGCTTTAAAATATTTGAGGATCTGCTGAAGCGGAACGGCGGGGACAAAGCAAAGCTTTTTGAAGCCAGAGAGCTGGAAAGGGACGAGTCGTTCATCAGAAGGTACCTCACGCACGAGCTGTGCCGGGAGCTGAATCTGTTCGAATATGTGAGGAACGGAAACGAATATATCGTCGGCGAGGTGCCCGACGAGGAGGGCTGGAGCAAGATACGGGATACGATAGCGGCGACGGCCGGGATGGGCGGAATTCCGTCCATCAGGGTCAGTGAGAAGGTGCGCAAGGACAACACCGTCATGCTGGAGCACCTGTACGACGGGAGGGAGCTTGAGCTGAACTATGCCTACGAAACGCTGAAATACTTCGCGGAGCTATGGGAGGGCAGGGTCATGCTGTCTACCGTGGTAGAGGATAAGAAGAGGATCATCGTTTGCGACGAGCACAAGAGGATTTCGCTGGTGTGATCCGGCAGCCGGAAAAAATTTAACCGTTGACTTGTACGGCATACGGACATATAATAGATGTATTCGGGGGATTAACTCAGCGGGAGAGTGCTATCTTCACACGGTAGAAGTCATTGGTTCGAACCCAATATTCCCCACCAGGCCGCTTCATTTGAAGCGGTTTTTTTATTCTGTAAACGGTAAGAAGTTTATTGGTACCTCGCACTTTTTATGTCAATTCGTGTATGGTATAATGCCTTTAGCGAAAGATAGACAGATCAATTAAGGGGATGCAAAAGAAATGAAGAGACTGCTTGCTTCAATAATTATACTTGCACTCGTGCTTCTAGTCGTGGGCTGCTCTGCGGCTCCGGCTTCAAAGGAGGCGGCCCCGGGGGGGACGGCGGCCGATACTTCGGGCACTGCGGCAGCCGGCAGTACGGCAGGCGGCAGTCCTGCCGCAAGCGAATTGAAATACTACCCGAGCTTTGATTCCGGTTATAAAACCACAAAAAACGAAATATTGGATTTCTGGTTCGACATGCCGAATGATTGGAAGGCCGTCGACAAATCGGAAAACGGCGAGGAGATCATTATCGACCCCGGAAATGAAAACGTATCGCTTCTGGTTTACGGCACGAAAAAAACCGGCGAGGACGACGATTTTTATAAAAAGCTTTCAGGGGCGGACGGAAGCATTGAAGATTTCTTCTTCCGGGACGGCTGGATGGGGAAGAAGATAACCAACGGTGCAAAGCTTTACTATTTGAGGGATGACGGCGATACCTATATGATATTTTATTCCGACTGCAGTAAGGATTCGGCCTGGTCCGCAGAGAATACGGATAAGCTCGGGCACATCGGCGCGAGCTTAAGGACCCGTCAGGAGAGCTTCGGCAGCATGGGCGATGAAAACAGCATAGCGCTTGAAGAGCTTCAGCTGGGCGAAATCAAGCTGGATATGCCTTATGAAAAGGTACTGGATGCGATGAAAACCAAGCCGGAGAGCGAAAGCAGCGACGAATATGAGGGCATGGAGGCCAAGACCCTTTTCTTCAAGGATGGTACCGAAATCTATCTGATTGACGGCGTCGTCTACACCATCAATGTCATAAGCGAGGACTACCCGACGCCCAGAGGCCTGAAGGTGGGAGACACGACAGCCAGGCTGAAGGAGCTGTACGGAGAGCCCGACAATGTGAACGACGCTACGCACTGGGGATATACATACGACGGCTACGAGCTTTTCTCGGTTGTTCTTAAAGATGATAAAATTATAGAAATCCAAATAGATCATGTGATGTAGCAGAGAGGCTTATGAGCAATTTTCACAGGCTTACCTGGATAGATGCCCGTATAAGGGAGGGACGTTACCCCAACAGCAGGACCATAGCGGAGCATTTTGAGATTTCACCCCGCCAGGCGCAGAGGGACGTGGAGTACCTGCGCTTCTCAATGGGAGCTCCGATCGAATATTCCGCCTCAAAGAACGGGTATTATTATACTGATCAGGCTTTTGTACTCCCCTCCGGCTTTATTACGGGAGAAGACAGAATCATTCTGTCCTATCTTGCCGGTCAATACAAGATGACCGGCGGGGAAAGGGCACTGCAGCTGGCAGAGCTTTTTAGCAGGCTTGGAGGAGACAAAAAGGAAAGCCGGGAGGACAGCGGAGAGCTTCCTGTTTTTGAGACCGACCTGGACCGGGCGGCGGCCTTCAATCTGCTCGCAAAGGCCTCAGCCAGCCATTCGAAGGTAATAATGACCTACCGCGGCGCCAACGGCGAAGAACAACGGCGTACGATCCATCCCTACAAGCTGTTCAGAAAAAACCGAACCGACTATGTCGCGGCATACTGCGAGCTGAGAAACGAAATCAGGGTATTCAGGCTGTCACGCATAAAAGAGCCTGCCATTCTCTCTGAAAAATTCGTGATTTCCTTGCTTTTCAAGGAAGCTGACTTCGGACCGGGGATCGGCTTCAAATTCAGGGAGACATACAGTGCCCTCATTGAATTTGAAGCCCCGCCGGAGCCCGGCGCCTTCAAGCTGGAAGCAAGGCCCGAATCCCCCGCCCTGTACAGGATAAGCTTCGACAGCTCCGAAGAAATACTGGCCGCCCTTCTGCCGCTCAAATCAGGCTTCAGAATACTCAGCCCCAACTGGCTTAAGGAACGCCTGCGGGACAGGCTGGATAAAATAATCCAAAGAAATTTTTAGCAGCGACATCATATGTCGCACCCCTCCCGTATAATTAAATTGTTCACGTGAACCGGTTATTCAAGACGCGGGGCATCTCCCGGCAGCGGACATTGCGGAAGTGTCCCCGCACCATAATCCAAATGTGGGACATATCTCGGCAAGGGACATTGCAGACTTAAAACAGGAGGGATTAATAATGGCAAAAAAGCTTTTAGAGAATATCAGCGGAGGTTATACCTGGACCAGCTATATTTCAAGCGTTTACGGCGTGTTAAGCGCTTCGGGCATGTGGAAGGACGAGCTTTACAAGCTTATGGGCACGACGGGCATGGCTTTCCACTTCATAATCCACGAAGACTGCTGCCCCAGCTCCGTCACCGTTTACGACTGGGCCAGCGAGCATACCGTAATGATGGATAGGATAGGCATGTATTCGGATGTTTATCAATCCTATAGCGATTCCAGCAGCAGTACTTATAATCTGAGGCACAGGGATGCCGTGAAACGCATCAAGGCTTCGATAGACAGGGAAGTAGGAGTTGTCGTCTGGGCTCCGACCCGAATTCTGGAGTTCGGCTTCGTCAAGGGCTATGATGATGAGGATGGGATATTCATCGTCGGAGACTGCACCGGGCAGACCGTTGATCCGCTTCTTTACGAAAATCTGGGCAAGTCCGATGTGCCGATGCTGTTCTACCAGATATTTAAAGAAAAGGTCGAGAAGGACCCCGGAAAGATTTATAAGGAATCACTGGAGTTTGCCGTAAGCGAGTGGGAGAAGGAATTCCATGTCAATTCGCACTTTGCAAGCGGTAAAAAAGGGTATATATCACTGCTGGCGTCTCTTGAGAAAGGTAATTTCGACGTATTCGGACTTCCCTACATCCTGGCCGTTTATTCCGATTCAAAAAAGAATGCGGCCCAGTATCTGGCCTTTCTTGCCGGCGCCCAGCCGGAATATAAAGTGCTGGGGAAGGCTGCGGAGCTTTACAATCAAATCGCAGGCAAATATGAAGAACTGACCCGCATATTCCCGTTCAGCGGGAGCAACGGTGAGGGCGGCACAGCCGACCGGAGCAAGGCGCCCGAGGCTCTGAAGCTTGCAAGGGAATGCTTTGAACTCGAGGAACAGGCGATGCAGATTATAAAGGCTTCGATAACCTGATCGGAGCGGTAATGAAGCACAGTCAGGAGAAAGCTGATAAAGAGGTATTGATTACAGGGAAGCGGTGCAGCCAGGGGGACTGCACCGTTTCCCTGTCTTTTGTCGGAGCGCACGGCTGCCGGGGCCGCCGAAGCAGGTATTTCAGGAATTTTACTGAAAGGAGGCCTGTGCGTCCTTTGCCTGTGTTACTTGTACTTTTCCATGATTTCATCCGCTTCCCGCTGCGTCATGCTCCCCGCTTTGACCTGCCCGTCGCAAAATGCCTTAACCGCCACAAGCCGCGCTTCTTTTGTCGGATATGCGCCTAAATCTTCAACACTGCCGTTTTCAAGCTGCAATCCGGCCGTGTATGAAACGGACGGCGGACCGGAAGAATTGAGGGCGAACCCGGCAGCAGCGGCTTCTGCGGTTGGATTGGCAGGGTTAAGGACCAAGCCGATGCTTTCGTCTCCATTGACCGACCTGGAAACTTTTGCGCCGTTCTTTATATCCTGCAGAATTTGTTCGTACATTTGAATGGTTTTATCGATCTTCTCCTGTGTCCAGACATACCATCCTTTGGCCGGATTCCATGCTTTTCCGCCGAGCGCCTTCTGTAAATTCACCTTTTCCTGCTCCAGCCACTCTTTGTATTCGTCATAGGTGTACCACTCTATTGTGTTATTCGTCGAAACGGTGGAATCATCCGCATAGGAAAATGCCGCTCCGTCAGAGATACCCAATTCTTTTCTTTTCTGCTCCAATTCCTTCCTTTCAGCTTCTTTTTCCGACGTTTTCCTGTCGAATTCCTCCCGGCTGAGCTTTTTGATTCCGGTCAGTTTACCATTTTCATAGACCGGGTATAAGTCAACGGCGCCGTCGGTCATGGACTGACCGATACCGGCCTGTTCATCATAGAAATCGCGCACCTTTTCGTTTTGAAAAAACAGCTCATCGGTTTTTTCATCATAAATGAGGCCGAAGGGTTCATAGGCTGCCATGGCTTTTTTCCGTTCCGCTTTATGTTCCTTTAGCGCCAATCCATCACGCAGGGCGCTGCCCTCCGTTGCCATGGAAACAGACGCAGTATTGGGAGCCGGTTCAGCGGTATTTGTCGCAAATACGGCCGTTGTTCCTAAAACCAGGGCAAGGGCCAGCACAATCCCCATACGAGAGGCTTTTTTCATCTTCATAATGGCTATAATCCTTTCTTCGATAGCATTTTTACTAAAATTGTTTACAAGAGGGAGCCACCTGCGCTTCTTTTCCTCCATGCCTATGAGCGTCATAGC
This sequence comes from Bacillota bacterium, assembly GCA_023415815.1. GTDB lineage: Bacteria > Bacillota > Clostridia > Acetivibrionales > DTU013 > JAEZJL01. The sequence continues at coordinate 6,165 of JAEZJL010000201.1, forward strand.
GTAGGCCGTTTTTGCGCCCTCACCAAATTGACGCACCACAGCTTCGTCACAGGACAATTCAATGTCACGGTTTGCCAGTACATACATCACCCATACAAAAGGATTAAACCAATGGACGCATAAGGCGGATGTCAGCAATAGCTTTTTAAGCGTATCAAAACGCCGGATATGCACGAATTCGTGAGCAAGAATATGCCTGAGCCGTATTTCGTCGGTCCAATCCAGTGCTTTGGGCATCAGTACAACAGGACGGATTATGCCGTAGGTCAGCGGCGCTCTGATTCTGTCGCTTTGTCTTATTTGTACCGTACGCCGCATGGGATGCTCCCGCAGCCAGAGATCTATGAAATTATTCCCGACGGGCAGGGAGGTTTGAAATTCCCTTCTGCACTTGGTATAGGCCAAAACGAAAAACAGTGCGAAGGCGCACAGTCCGGCGAGCCAGATGGCGGCAACGGGCGGAACGGATATGGCTGTCGGAGCGATAGCAATAGTTTGCCCTGCATCGGGAGCAGCATATGTATGAAAGATGCTTATCGCTTTGGCGGGGGTATTAAATACCGAAGCTTTTTTCAACTCCCGCTTCAAAATATCCAATCCCGTGTAAAAGCTGAAGCGTGACGGGACGGTAAACGGAATAAGCAGGCGGCAGATCACAATGCCCCATAGAACAAGAAACGTCTTCTTTGGCAGCTTATGCAGGGTGAGTTTCCGTACAGCCAGAACAGCAATAACGAGGATAGCCCCGGCG
>JAEZJL010000246.1 GCA_023415815.1 Bacillota bacterium
ACCTTATTTACACCAGGGATTCACATGCCGGCGGCACGGAATGAATTCCGTCCGCAGCCGTTATCGGGTTAAGCCGGCGATCCCGGTTTATGAGACACACACCCCGGCGGCGTCCGGTATACAATGCCGTGCGGAGTGCTTTTTTGCTACACTGTTTCCGCCGGATGGGAAATTTTAATATCCGGCGACTGTCATACTTACCGTGGAGGCCTTTGTATGGATAACCGCTTCAACAAGCTGGTTGAAAAAATTAAAGCGTACAATCCCAACTGCGACTTTTCAGTCCTCGAAAGGGCTTACGCGCTTTCGAAAAAGGCGCATGAGGGCCAGCTGAGGGAATCGGGTGAGCCCTTTATAATCCATCCCATTGAAGTGGCCCACATACTGGCCGAGCTTGGCCTTGACTGCACCTCCATCGTGGCGGGCATTTTGCACGACACCATCGAAGACACCACCTGTACGTACGAAGAATTGAAGGAAAAGTTCGGGGACGAGGTAGCAGCGCTTGTCGACGGCGTTACAAAGCTTGAAAGAATACCCTACACCACCAAGGAGGAGCAGCAGGCCGAAAACCTGAGAAAAATGTTCCTGGCCATGGCAAAGGACATAAGGGTAATATTGATAAAGCTTGCCGATCGGCTGCACAACATGCATACCCTGAAATACATGCCTCCCGACAAGCAGCTGGAAAAGGCCAGAGAGACGCTGGAAATCTATGCGCCGCTTGCTCACAGGCTCGGTATTTCAAAGGTCAAATGGGAGCTTGAGGACATATGCCTCAGATATATAGACCCCGACGGTTATTATGACCTGGTTGAAAAAATAGCGAAAAAGCGCAGGGAAAGAGAAGCTTTCATAAAGCAGATAATCGATGAAATAAAGGCCAGAACCGCGGAATTGGGAGTCGAAACCCATATTGACGGCAGGCCCAAGCATTTCTTCAGCATATACAGAAAGATGCACGAGCAGAACAAGAGCCTGGAGCAGATATACGACCTGTTTGCGGTCAGGGTCATCGTCAATTCCGTAAAGGACTGCTATGCGGTGCTCGGACTTGTGCACGAGCTGTACAAGCCTATGCCCGGCAGATTCAAGGACTATATCGCCATGCCAAAGCCCAACATGTACCAGTCCCTCCATACGACGCTCATCGGACGTGAGGGACTGCCCTTCGAGGTTCAGATAAGGACCTGGGACATGCACAGCGTAGCCGAGGTCGGTATAGCCGCACACTGGAAGTACAAGGAAGGCCGCTCCGGCGACAGCGATTTCGACAACAAGCTCACCTGGCTCAGACAGCTTCTGGAGTGGCAGAAGGATGCCGGAGACGCCAATGAATTCGTAGAAACCGTCAAATTCGACCTCTTTGCGGATGAGGTATTCGTATTCACACCAAAAGGCGACGTCGTAAATCTTCCGGTGCATTCGACGCCGATAGACTTCGCGTACGCCATACACAGCGCGGTTGGTAACAAGATGATGGGGGCGAGGGTAAACGGAGAGATAGAGAAGCTCAACTATGAGCTCAAAAACGGCGATATCGTTGAAATATTGACCTCCTCCAACGTTCACGGCCCCAGCCGGGACTGGCTCAAGATCGTAAAAAGCTCCCAGGCCAGGAACAAGATCAACCAGTGGTTTAAAAAGGAGAACAGGGAAGAAAATATTCTCAGGGGCAGAGAAGCTCTGGACAGAGAGCTTAAAAAGCAGGGAATGACCTATAACCAGCTTTTTAAGAACGAATGGATAGACATAATATTAAAGAAATTCAATTTTAATACAATTGAAGACGTGTTTTCCGCCATAGGCTATGGAGGCATCGGCGCAAGCAAGATCGTTACAAGGCTGAAGGAGGAATACAGGAAGACGCTGAAGCCCGAGGAGCTCGAGCAGGTATTGGCGGAGCAGGAGCTTCAGAAGACAGATAAAAAGAAAAAGCCGGTCCCCGAGAGCGGCATCATCGTCAAGGGCATCGATAATTGCCTGGTGCGGCTTTCAAGGTGCTGCAACCCTGTGCCCGGCGACGATATCATCGGTTATATCACAAGGGGCAGAGGCGTTTCGGTTCACAGGAGCGACTGCACGAACGTTGTCAACAGCAAGGATGAGGAGGACCGCCTGATAGAGGTTAAGTGGTACACGGACAGCACCGCCGCCTATAAGGCGGACATCACGGTCATGGCAAACGACAGGACGGCGCTTCTGATGGAGATAACGAACGTGATAGGCGAATCCAGGATACCGCTGAAGGCCATAAACGCCAGGACGACGCGCGAGCAGATCGCACTGATCAACCTGACACTCGAAATAACCGACACGGATCAGCTGGATAAGATAATAAAGAAGCTGAAAAAGGTAGACAGTGTATTTGAGGTGACAAGGAACAAACATTAACTACTGACGGAGGAAGCAATGCGCGCGGTTGTTCAGAGGGTGGCAAAGGCCGGGGTAAGCGTTGATAATGAAACGGTGGGTAAGATAGGCCGGGGACTTGCGGTCCTGCTTGGGGTCGGCGCCGGCGATACCGTAAAGGATATCGAGTATCTTGCGGAGAAGCTTGTAAACCTGCGGATTTTTGAGGACCAAAACGGAAAAATGAACATTTCGCTGCTTGATATAAAAGGAGAGCTGCTGATCGTCTCGCAGTTTACGCTGTACGGGGACTGCCGGAAGGGCAAGCGCCCGAGCTACGACAGGGCGGCTAGGCCGGAAGCGGCGCAGGAGCTCTATGAAAAGTTCGTCGAAAGCTGCAGGAACTACGGACTTAAAGTGGAAACCGGAATATTCCAGGCAACGATGCAGGTGGAGCTGCAGAACGACGGCCCCGTGACCCTGCTGCTGGATAGTAAAAAGGAGTTTTAAACGATGATTATGAGATGCCTGCCGACAGGCATGTTAACCTCGAACTGCTATATCTTAGGGGATGGCGGAGAAGGGGCCGTGATAGATCCCGGGGTCAAGTGCTCCGACATAATAGAGGCTCTGGAAGCGGAAGGGCTCGGACTCAAGTATATCATACTGACCCATGCCCATATCGATCATATAATTTCCATGGAAAGCCTGCGCAGCCATTACGGCGCGCCGGTGCTCGCGCACAGGCTCGACGCGGAGGCGCCGGGGGATCCGAGGATGAACGGAGCCGGCCTTTTCGGGCTGAAAACCGTATACAGGGCGGCGGATACAGCTCTTGAGCATGGGGACGTCTATACAATAGGCGGGCAGAAGCTTGAGATTATCCACACGCCGGGCCATACGCCGGGAAGCATCTGTATAAAGGCGGGAGACAGCCTCTTCACTGGCGACACGCTGTTCAGGCTGGGAATAGGCAGGACTGACCTCGGCGGCGGGAGTATGGAGGATATCATAGATTCCCTGACCAACAGGCTTATGGCGCTTGACGACGAAACAAAGGTTTATCCGGGGCACGGGCCGGAGACGACCATAGGCTATGAAAGGCGCAATAATCCGTACCTATAAATTTATTGAGAATCGCGGGTATGGATTGGTAAGCTCAAGTGCCGCGGATGAAGAGCGAGGTTCATGCATTAGAGGTTTCGCGTCCTGGAGGCAGTGAAAGGAAAGTATGCGGGTATGCTGAGGGTAAGCTTTGCAGGGATTGATTTTGTCAGTGAACTGACCGATATTATTAAACTTTTTTTCAAAGAAAATGAATATGAGCTGCTGCAGGGAGCCCCAGCCTTGGAAGAGACGGGGCTTTTTTTATATGGGCGTCCGGAAGCCGGGGCGAAGGCTTTGTACACACTTGGGCTGAAGCAGGCAGGAAAAGCGGATTTATATGAAATCATACTTGAGGACGGTATTCCCGCAAAATCGGATCTGGAAGGCAAAAAAGCCTTTAAACGCGAGGTCAGGCGCGGGGTTTATATGCTGTTGTCGGAGCATACCGGCAAAAGGCTTCCGTGGGGAATGCTCACCGGCATCAGGCCTGCGAAGATCGTGCATGAGCTTATGGACGAGGGCCTGGACAGACCGCGGGTAGAAAAGCGGCTGACTGGATATTTCAAGGTGTCGCAGGCCAAGGCGGGGCTGCTGTATGATGTTGCGACTGCCGAAAGGGAGATTTTGAGGAATACTCCTCCGGATACCGTCAGCCTGTATATCGGAATACCCTTTTGCGCCACGAGATGCCTTTACTGCTCCTTTGCGTCAAATACCGCAGGCAGCGTATCCGGACAGATGGAAGCATATATTGCCGCGCTTAAAAAAGAGATTGCCCTGACAGCCGGGCTGCTTTCGGACAGAGGGCTCAGGCTTCAGAATATATACATCGGCGGCGGGACGCCTACGGTCCTGGATACGCAGGCGCTGAAGGGACTGCTTGATTGTATAGAAATGCAATTTGATCTTGCCGCAGTGCGGGAATACACGCTCGAAGCCGGCAGGCCGGATTCTCTCGACACGGAAAAGCTGCTTGCCATAAAGGACAGCGCGGTCAACAGGATCAGCATAAATCCGCAGACAATGAATGAAAGCACGCTGCGGCTCATAGGCAGGAACCACACCCCGGACGATGTGCTCAGGGCATTTGAACTGGCGAGGGAATCGGGCTTCGACAACATAAACGCGGATATCATCATGGGGCTACCGGGAGAGGATATCTCCATGTTCGAGAATACGCTGCGGCAGATACGGGAGCTTTGCCCTGAAAGCCTGACGGTGCACGCCCTTGCCGTAAAAAGAGCCTCCGCCCTTGCAACGGAGAAGGACGCTTTCAGGCGGCTCCGGGACGGAGAAGCCGAAAGCATGATGGAGTCGGCGGCGGAATATGCCCGCCAAATGGGCCTCAGACCTTATTACCTCTACAGGCAGAAAAA
>JAEZJL010000249.1 GCA_023415815.1 Bacillota bacterium
ATATAAGCCCGGAAGTTAATGTTGAAGAAAACTATCTGGCGGAAATTTACAGCAGCCATGTCAAAAACGGTACTGAGGGCTCGAATAACGGAGATAACGCGACTGAGGCGGAAAATTACTTAGAAAAATCTGTTGACAGCGCTGAAAATATTGATAAAATGGGATTAGAAACTTTGGAACGGGGTGAAGTATTGCCTCAAGATAGCTCAGAAAACTCCGGACCTATCGAAGAAACCGCCGGTCCGGTATACGAAGGCGTACCAGAGGATACCGGGACCATATCAGAAGACGTACCCGGGGAGATAGGGACGATATACGAAAGCATACCCGGCGAGACCGGGACTATATCCGAAGGCATACCTGAGGAGGACGATGCGGAAACGGCGGAAAACCTCAGTATCGGCGATTGCGTGGATGAGGCCTTCAGGCTCAAGGAAGCCGGGGATTTCGAGGGCGCCATTCTTTATTATATGTATGCGCTTGACAGGAAGCCCGACAAGGATCTTGTATTCTGGATTGTACTTGACATATGTGTTTTATATAAAAGCCTTGGCCAGATTGATTTTGCTCAGGAAATACTGTCCGGTTATGTAGGCGGCTACAGCGACGTGATGGACAGCTCGGTCAAGGAAGAAATCGAGAGGAATCTGCTGTACGTTCAGGATTGATATATATGCAGGCTTTCACATGAAATTAAGGGGGTATTTTGGGCAATGAAAAAAACTCAAAAAATACTGGGATTACCTATAATTAGTATATCCGACGGGACGGAAGTCGGCAAGGTCAAAAGCATTATTATAAACGCTGAAAAAGGCGCTATCGATTATATGGTGGTTGACAGCGGGATACAGATATTCAGCGCAAGGGTCATTCCAAACGAGGATGTCCTGGGAATCGGGGAATACGCCCTGACGATCGAGAATGAGGGCGTAATAACCGACATCGGCAGGATACCGGCCGCGATACAGCTGCTTCAAAAGGACATACAGGTCAAAGGAACCAAGGTCCTCACCAAAAAGGGCAGGCTCATAGGCGAGATCGGCGATATTTACATTGATGAGAACGACAACTGCAGGATTACCGGGCTGGAGTTCATTGCCGATATCACGCAGAAGAAGGTCAGGCTGATACCCAGCGACAGCGTTATAACCTTCGGAAAGAATCTGACGGTTGTCAAGGAGGACATTGAAGCCTCTTTACTGGACACTCCGATGCAGCTGGGAAGCGATGAAAGGCTCTCGGATATTGAAAAAAAAAAATAACCCGGTTTTATTAGAATATGATGATAAAGTGGCCGCAGCGGATTCGGTTATATCAGCCGTGAGCGAAAGCATTTATGCGGATGCCGCCGAGGAAGTGCCGGCAGTCGAAACGGTCCGGGATGAAGCCATTGAAACCGACAATGCCGCTATTCTTTTTGAGCAGAGACAGAGACAGTACCTTAAAGGAAGAAGCTCGACGAAGACAATCACGGACAGCCTGGGAAATGTCATAATAGCCGAAGGAATGATTATAGACGACAGCGTTATAGACGAAGCCAAAGCCAAAGGAAAGCTCATAGAGCTGGTAATGAACAACAGGGCCTGAACTTAATACCGTAGAAAAGTATAAAGTCCAAAACTTTATACTTTTTTTATATATGAGTTGCACAAATGATTTTATACGTATAATTAAATTTGCGCAACAGCCGATAAGGTAATATAAGTGCAAAAATTTGCGTATTTACTCTTTTTTTGCACTATATATAGAATGATAATGTGATACGTTTATAAAATACCAAAGAAAACAGATGATGGAGTTGTTTTTTGTGTCAAAGATTCGAAGAGCATTACTGGTATTCATTATCATATTGGTCCAGAGTACGCTGGCAATTTCTGCGGGAATAACGGCTATGTATCTTTCCGCGGATAAGGCCATACCGCCCGGCGCATATGTCGGAGACGTCGATATCGGCGGCTTGGGCAAAGCCGAAGCGGAAAAGAAGCTGAATGAGTATTATCAAGCGGAATTATCAAATAAAAGCCTTGAGCTTGCCGTAGAAGGGGGAGAGAGGTATCTCATCCCTTGGACGGATATAGACGCCGCCCTGGACGGCAAGGCTACGGTTGAATTCATGCACGGCTGGAAGGCCGCCAGCTATCTCCCCAATCTTTTTGCAGCTTATTTCGGCAAGGATAAGCTCACTGTCACACCGGTCATCAAATTCAACGAAGGCAAATTGAGAGAAAAGCTGATTGAGCTTTCAAAGCAGATTGACAGCGAGCCTGTGAATGCCGCGATTTATCTCGAGGACGGAAAAATTGTCAAAAAAGCCGAGACTCCCGGAATTGCCTTGAACGTTGCAAATACCGCGGAGCTTATAAGCAAGCGGCTTCCCGAAAGCCTCAATTCGCCCGTAGTGCTTGACGGCTCCGGAAATTACGCGATCCAGACCGTCCCGGCGGAGTTAAAGCTGAAGGACCTGGATGAAATACAGCTGGTGCTGGCCGAATATTCCACCGATATTATCAATCCCGAGCTGCTGGGGTCCGTCAGGCTTTCCGCAAAGGCGATAAACAGCGTGCTCCTCCCTGCGGCGGACAGTTCTCCGGAAGCCTTTTCCTTTGTCAAAAGGCTTAAAGAGCAGGACCCTTCATTTGAGAATGACAACGAAGGTTACGATCAGGTGGCGTCAACCCTGTACGCAGCCGTTTTGAGCGCGGGAATCGAAAAGGACGGCATTACAAGGCTGGCCCACGAGCTTGCCGTGGATTACATAGAGCCGGGTCTTGACGCCTGGATATCAGGAAATGCCGGCGACATGAAGTTTAGGAACAGCTTCGGCCACAAGATAGCCATCTTTGCGAATATAAGCGGCGGCAGACTGACCGTCAGCATCGCCGGAGAAAGGTCCGATAAAAAGGATAAAATAGATCTTAGCACCGAGGTTGTCCAGAGATTTGCCCCCCCTGTCGTAAATATTGAGAGCAAATCGCTAAAGCCAGGCGAAAAAATAACCCTGAGCCCCGGCAAGGAAGGCCTTATGGTAAACGTATTCAGAAACCAGCAGCTAATAAGCACAGATGAATATGAGGCTGTAAAGGCTATAGTGCAGATAGGTCCCAATACAGGCTGGGGTTCGGACGACAAGTAAGGAATAGGTATCAGAAATACATTCTGAGCACCTCAAGCGCATTTCCGTCTATGATTTTCTCTCCGTACTCATTCAGGTAACCGTCATAAAAGCTTATATTGTTTATTTTGTTCCCGTATTCGCAGAGGAAGACTTCCAGCTGCCTTGAATAGGGCGATTGGGGGCTCAGCCTTGTCATAGTCAGGTAGTAAGTGTCTCTGCACCTGTACAGCGTGCTTTCGCCGGCGTACATTCCGTCCAGCTTTTTGCTCAGCGCGCAGACATCGTCTATGCTGTTGAAAGAGTAGATGATAATGGCGGAGCTGATTTTGCGGCCTTTTTTCTTAATCCTCAGGTCGCTCTTTTTAAGCTTGCTCTTGATATATTTCTGAATGGATTCAAAATCCCCGTCTCCGTCCATTCTTGTGATGGTTATGATAAATCCGTCGGTCGAGTCCGGGATGGGCTCTATTATGAGCTGTGAATCCGAGAGGTTAAAGCCGAACTGCTCCTCCGCCTGCTCCATCATATCCCACAAAAGCTCCTGGGCGGCAGGCGAATTGTAGTTCAGGGCATTCAAATCTATATTCCTCTCTTCAAGGTCATTGAGCGAGATGGTCACCTTGATCATATTCTCATTTATTTTTTCTATTTTCATAGCATCACCTATAGATCGCATTATATATTACATAATAATATTATACTTCTTTAAATTTGAAAAGAGAAGTATAATATTCTGTCTACATTTATTTAGTATATATGCCAGCCCAAGGATAGGGCCTCCGCATACCCCTCCCCCTCCTTCGCTTAAATTTTCTGTCCGGAGCCCGAATCGGGGCCTGTACCCCCCTTTTTCGGCCTTCTGACATACATGAGCACGGACAGTATTATAAAATACGCCAGCAGGCCCAGCATTGTATAGAGATAAAGGATAGGCTGCCCGGAGACATAACCCACTATGGGGACATTCAGCAGGAGCATCAGGGGAAAGCCCACAAACAGACCGGCTCCGCTTCCGAGCACAAGATTTTTGGTTGCGGAGGACTCAAAATTCGGGTCGATCTCCTTCACCAGCGCAAGTCCGGTAGATACGATGCCTGTGAGCGTGCCGTACAGTGCAAGTATGTTTTCCAGCACATCCGTTTTGTAAATGCGCTTGCAGACAAAAATGGTATAGTAAATGGTGACGATGCCTCCGATGATGCCTATCACCATCGTCGGTATCAGGTACTGCTTCAGTATGCTTATCGAGATCGCGGCGATGGAAGCGGCGATCATGAAGTCAAAAGCCCCTCCGGCGATCCTCTCCAGGAGGAAATCGCTGGTGTATTCGCGGACGATCACCTTCTTTTTTCTTAGCAGGTCGTAGACGGCCCGGAACAGGATTGCCAGGATGGATGCGACTATAAAGCTGAAGCCCCAGAGCATTTTGGAGAGCGTCTGGCCATAGGGGCCGAGTCTGTCCAGGAGCGATGAGGAGCCGAGCAGAACAAGATAGGTCGCCAGGTAGATGATCCCTATGGTAAAAAGCTGTATGCTGAAGCCGTCGACGGATTCGGCGTCTCCGATATCCTCTTTTTTTATCGTCTGGGTCCCGGTGTTTCCGGCGCTTTTTTCACCGGAGTGCGCGGGCAATATCTTTTTAACCTTTATCAGGTAATTCATAAGCGGTATACCGCCGATGCACGCCCAGAGCAGGCCCAGCGCGGCCACGGAGAGGCCGATGTTCCCGCCGTACTGGAAGCCGACGGATTCCCACTGCTTTCCTATGGAATATGCCTGCGCCGCTCCCTGACCGTACCCCAGGGGCAGCAGCATGCCGAATACGGGGAAAAGCCCGGGCAGGACCGTAAAGGCCAGCAGCAGGGACAGGCCGAAGCCCACGATCCCCTGAAGGACATAGCCGTTTACGATGAAAAAGCCGGTATTCACCACGTCTCTGTTCTTTTCACGGTTCCTGTCCTTCAGAGCCAGGGATATAAAGCCGACGGACATAAGATGGTACACGATATTTCCCAGGTGGTCGGCGTTGAAGTTGACCAGGTGCAGCACCTGAGGGCCGAGCAGCAGGCCTATGAAGCCCGCGATGATAGCGTTCGGTATGAAGAATCTTTCCAGTATCCGAAGGCTGCGCTTCAAGTAGGTTGCGAGCCCTAAAAACAGCGACACCATCATAATATCCCATATGTACGACCAATCCGAACTCATGTGTGACTCCTCCTGTCTGGATTCATATAACTTCAGCCATTACTCCTGTTATTATTTCCCGCTTTTATTATTTCCAGCGCCCTGACCCATTTATAGGCCGATATGAAGCGCTTGTCCCCTCCGAACCTGTAAAGCGTTTTTCCGTGATAGAATTCGATCTGGTTGTTGAATTGTATATTTTCGCCGTATATCTCCGGGATTTCAAATGAATAATTACCACCTTCGCGGCCTGTGAAAACAAGCCTGCCGGAATAAAGCCGCAGCGAGCCGGTTTGCAGAAACTCCAGGGGGCTTGATTTGCCGCCCCGGAAAGCCGCTGCGCTTTCGTCCTCCAGTATAAGGTCCGCCTCCGGCCTTACCTCTTCCGTACGGATCATTTCCTCTTCCAGAAAACCGAGCTGCCAGAGGTTCCAGTCCCTGGGGTTGTCAAAATAGAGCTTGTCCGACACAGGCTCGAAAAAGCCGTATTTATTGTACCTGACGGTATAGCCGCATTTGGTGCAGCAAAATATGTCTTCGGCTGATTTCATGTGCGCCGGCGATTTGCATTCTGGGCAGAGGAAGAGAAAGAGCTCCAGGCTTTCCGCAGGCTTCCTGCCTTTGTACGGGATCATTTTGGCCTGCTGCCAGACATATTCGTCATGCGCAAGGCTTCGGGTTATACCGTCGAACACCTCATCGGCCGAAAGCGCCTTTATCTCATCCGCACCCTTGTATACCAAGCGGCAGGTCATCGTCAATTCCCCCCGGCGGGTATGCTTTGCCCATCTGGGCATGGAAAGGCACGCGCCCTCGAACAGCACCGACACCACAGGTATTTTCAGACTTGCGATCAGCTTCGCCGTGGGGTAGAGCAACGGCAGCGTGGTCCCGTCCCAGTTCCGCCTGCCCTCGGCAAATATGCCTATCACGCCGTTGCTTTTTACAACGGACAATATGTATTTTATAGACCTGGGGTCCGATACGGACTTGGTCTTGGGTATCGCGCCCACATACCTGAGCAGAAATTTTACAACGGGATTCCTGAAATATGCGTCCGACGTCACGAAATGGACCGGATAAGGTATGCACATCGACAGCAGGAAGGGATCCCAGAAATTTGTGTGGTTGGCAATGACAATGTAGGGAGGCTTCAGGCCTTTTATCTGCGCATTGATGATTTTGTAGCCGAAGAGATGCCTCATATAGCTGCCGAGGGTGAGCTTGAGGAATTTATTGAATATGCTTCCGGCCTTTCTGAATTGCTCTGCCATTATTTCTCGCTCCGCACATTATAAGAGTTATAAATATTTTAACATACATCGAAGTCATACTTCCATCACATAAGTTTAAATTACTGTTAATTCAGGGCTCTCGATTGATTTGTCTTCCAAAATAGTGTATCATTTATGACGGTATATATTCATTTGCGCCAGGTCGCGCAGGGTCGGGCCGCCGACGCCTTGCGCTTTTATTTTATACGATGCTTTCAGGAGGATATTATTATGCGTAAAACAAAGATTATCTGCACATTGGGTCCCGCAGTCGATAACGAGGATATTTTAAGAAAGCTCATGCTCAAGGGCATGGATGTGGCCCGTCTGAATTTTTCACACGGCACGCATGAGGAGCATAAAAAACGCATCGACCTGTTCAACAAGGTGAAGGGCGAGCTGAAGCTTCCGATACCTCTGCTGCTTGATACGAAAGGCCCTGAAATAAGGACGGGAAAGTTCGCGT
>JAEZJL010000291.1 GCA_023415815.1 Bacillota bacterium
ATATAGGATGCCCTCTCCCATTCCTATGCCGTATACAAGAAGCGGCGGCAAAAGCAGCGGCAGCGCCGTAAGGTATTCATTCACCATCACGACGAGGAACTTGGCCCCCAGCACCTCATAAGGCCTCAGCGGAAGCGGGACAAGCGTTTCTATATCCTGTGAGAAGTAAAAGCTGCCCATTATATAGAACATACCGAAAAACAGGATAATCATCTGTGAAAACAAAAAGGCCATGGTCAGGACTATTTCGGGCTGCGGATTTGCAAATGAATTCGCGGCTAAAAAGGCGCCCGCCAGAAAAAAAGTATACAATATTATCAAAGGCGCAAAGCCGCATACAATACCCGTGAGTATGAGTATCGGCTCCCACCTTTTTTTCTTTTCCCGGGTAAACCGGTGCTTCAGCGCCGATATACCGAAATTGATGTTGAGCATTGTTTTAAACAGCATAAAAAATCTTTTCATTTTTCCGTCAGCTCCAGAAATATATTTTCCAGGGAGTCCTTATTATCGCCCTGCCTCAGCTCATCAAGCGTACCGATCGCAATAAGCCCGCCTCTATGGATAATGCCGATCCTGTCGCAGAGCTTTTCGGCAACCTCCATGATGTGTGTGGAAAAGAAAACGGTATTGCCCCTGTCGCAGTGCTCCCTCATTTGCTCCTTCAAAAGATGGGCGGATTTCGGGTCGAGCCCCACCATGGGCTCGTCGAGTATCCAGACGGTAGGGTTGTGAATGAGAGCGCCGGTGAGCGCTATTTTCTGCTTCATGCCATGCGAGTAGCTCTTTATAAGGTCTGCGGCGGCATCCTTCAACTCGAACATCTCAAGGTAATGCGAGATTCTTTCCTTCCTGTCCCCGGAGGAGACCTGGTAGACGTCAGCCATAAAATTCAGATATTCGGCGCCGGTAAGCCGGTCATACAGGTTCGGATTGTCGGGTACATAGCCTATGCTTTGCTTCGCTTTGAGCGCGTCTTTGCGGTTGTCCACGCCGTTGATGCTTATACGGCCTTCGTCCGGGTTCAGCAAGCCCACTATCATTTTAATGGTCGTGGTCTTCCCTGCCCCATTTGGGCCAAGAAAGCCGAATATCTCGCCCTTTTTCACATCAAGGTTCAGGTTGTTGACCGCCTTGACCGCCCCTTTATTATACGATTTCGATAAATTTTCAATGTTGATCATCGTGTCCCCTCATTTCCTTAAGCCTATATCATTATCATAACCATAGTACCATAATTTTACTTGGCTTGTACAATAAATTAGGGACAGTTCTGCAAAAATACCTATTCATAATTTAAAATGGAGAACTGTCTCTATTTTTTTCGTGAGTGGGGACAGTTCTTCTAAACTTCTCCATTCTGAACGGCTCCATTCGGGAAATAGGAACGGGACAAACGGGATGGTGGGGGACAGTTCTGCAAAAATGAGCATTATTTATTGAAATTGGAGAACTGTCCCCCTTTTGTTCTGTCCTCGTTCAGTTTTAAATGGGACAGTCGAAAGGGACAGTTAATGTGAAAGCAGATTACATATTGTAGAATCTGCTTTCATGCATTCCTTGTGTAGGCTAATTCATGGTTGCTCTACAAAATGCTAATTACCCACTTAAATTGAAGAACTGTCCCCCTGGTTTGTTTTAGAGAACTGTCCCCACTTTGTTTCAAAACAAAATGGGTTCCGGAGACGGTCATACTGTCCCTGGAACCCACATTTTTATACCCAACGTTTTATACTGTTACGGTATCAACTCTATAGTCAGTATCTTCTTTTTGGTTATCTCGAAGTCCACCCAGCCGTCGCCGTCAACGGCGAGCTCGGCTTGCGGCAGCTCTTCCAGGCTTACGAGCCTGGCTTTGCTCCAGAGGCGTCCCTTATCCCCCGGCAGCTCGAATTCTGCCTGTATTCTCTCGACCGGCGACTGGGTCCGGCTTGGGCCGGTATATCCGCCATTCAAACGGACGGCGTTCCTTACGGTGCGGTCAAATGGGTTGAATAGCCTTACAATCCAGCCCTCGCCGTCCTCGCTGCGCTTGACTGCGCTGATGTGCAATCCCTCTTCCCTTAATTCAAGAAAAGATTTTGCCATAGGCTGCTTTCCGTATTTGCTCGGCCCAAGCTGCAGTGCGGTCAGCTTCAGGTTGAATTGCTCAGACGCCTGCCATACCTTTCCCGTCTCCCAATTTCCATCATGCGGCATTACGGCATAGTGGAACCTCTGCCTGCCGATACACTGCGACCCTTTATCTATCTTGCTGTAGTCAATCATTTCCTGGGTGACACAAATACGGAGCGGATAACAGCGAAGCAGCGTGAGGCTGACCGTGCCGTCCGGGTCGCCATGCGCTTCGTACGCCTTCAGACCTTCATTCAGGAGGGCCATACCCGCTTTTCCATCCGAAATGTCGACAAAGGAATTCATCGGATTTTCCGTCATCGGCACCTCGTCATATAGCGAGTAATCCACCTTTGCAATCTGCCTCGATATGACGTCAAACTGGCCCTGGGCTTCGACTGTCAGCGCCTTAATGCCTGTGGGGAATGACACCTGCAGGTAATGATCCTCCACATTATTGTCAATTTCCGTTATAACATCGACCCATTTCATTCCTTTGCGCAGAGTAACCGTATTTGTTATGTGATACGGCTTGAAATGCCCGCTTCTTGTCCGCTCATCCGCAGAACGGCCCTCCGGAAGCGCCCAGTCGAGCTCGACCCTGAAGGCGGCCTCCAGCTCACCGTCCCTGATAAGTGTCACCCTCGCCCTTTCGTTTAAAGTTGTCAACATGGTATCGCACCTGGGCGGTATGTGCTCCCAGGGATTGCCCGTTTCGCCCGTGTCCCTGAAATAGCCCTGCCCCCTATATTCTCTGGCGGCTGCCTTATCGGTTATATCAAGCGTGCCGTTTGAATTGATTTTAACGATGATGAATTCGTTTTCCATTGTCTGCGGCGAGGCCAGCATGGTCTTTGGCTGCGGGATTCTCGGATTCTTTACAGGCAAGGCCTTGTAAGCCCTGTAGCCCATGGCCGGAAGGCCGGTGAATTCCGCCCTTACATAATACCGCGTTGACGGAAACGTATTGGCGGTATCGTTGGGGCTCTGGGCTATGGAGAAATAGCCGGGCACCTTTTCGCAGACCTGTATTTTCACTCTTTCGCCTTTTTCATCTGCAATCTCAAAGCTGCCGCACTCCCATTCGGCCGGGATCTCCACTACCATCTCAAGCACCTCGGAGCGTTTGAACGGAGCGGGATTATAAACAACTATCGCCATATCCGAAGACGTCCAGTCCGAAAGGTCTATATCTCCCGCAATATCCATCATCGCTCGCTCGATGATGCAGCCGCTGACTTCCCTCGACTGTCTTGAGCGGAAAAGGACATCCTCGTATACGACATCCCTTCCGCATGCGCCGATCGAATCATGTCCATGGTTCTGAAGCAGATAATTGTATGCAAGGTCGATGAAATTCTGCGGGTACGGCGCGCCGCAAAGGCTTGCAAATACCGCCATGGGCTCGGCATAAAAGGTTATGTCGCGTTCCGTAACGAAATTGTCCTGCTTTATGTACGTCCTGGCCGAGGTCACCCAGCCCATGAGCATGCTTACAAAGCCCTTGGTGAAAGGATTGTGCATTTCCCCCTTCAGCACGGGGAGCTCATCGGTTTTTACATTGGCCTTGATACCATCCTGAAGGTCCTTAACAGTGCTGTGGAATACATCGGCCTTTTCTCCGAGCGCCTTGCCGCAGTCCGCGATCATCCTGACCTCGCGTATGTCCGGGCAGGAGGAGTCATGCCCCGCCGACCAGAAGCGGTGCTGCGTCGTCCAGTCGCCATCCTGCTCGCGCAGGGCCTGTTCCGCCCTTTCGGGCACGTTTTCCTCGAAATACCCAAATACAGGATGGGCATACTGGTAATCCAGCTCGCTCTTTTCCGCATCCACGAACCTGAAAGGCGCACTGCCGTCCTTCCAGGACATGACCCTGTTGTTCTCGTCCTTCTGATTCCAGTACACAGGTCTTTGGACGATATACCATATATTATACCTTGGACGCTTGCTCAAGCGCGATGCAAGTATCCGTGTACCGTCCGGTGACTCCCAGATAAATTCCGACTTCGGCGCCATGTATTGATTCAGGCCCCTATAAAACGACGTCATGTCTATCCCGAAGCCCATGTATATCTGCGGCATCTGCGATATCTGCCCCCAGCCGAAGGGCGAATAGCCGGTCTTGCTCACCCCGCCGAATTTCCTTCCCATCCTGTGGCCTAAAAGCAGGTTGCGGATGAGCGACTCCCCACCCACGCAATATTCATCGGGAAGGCAGAACCACGGGCCGATTGCCAGCTTGCCCTCCTTTACATACTTTTCAACCAGTCCCGCCTTGTCCGGATACGCCTCAAGAAAATCCTGCACGGGCATTGTCTGTGAATCCATATGGAAGTGCTTGAACCCGGGCTCCTTCTCGAAAATGTCGAACAGCATGTCGAAGAGGTAGCAGAGCATGTGCCTCGTCCTCTGCGCCGAAAATCTCCACTCCCTGTCCCAGTGGGTGTTTGATATGAAATGGCATTGGCTCTTTTCACTCATACGCTTATCCCCTCTTTAAAATCTCTAAAATATCCTCGAACGACTCGCAATAATAGCTGCAAAGCTCTTTTGTCCCGCTGTCGATGATATTGCCGCCACCGATGCCGATCGTCGGATAGCCCGCCAGCCTTATCGAACATACGCCTGCACCGCTGTCTTCTATGCCTACGACAGAATTCCTATCCGCGAAATCAATGCCGAGGCCGACCCTGCACGTTTCCGCATAGAGCCAGGGATGCGGCTTCGGCGAGAGCTCGCCGAGCGTACCGACTTCGCCCTTTCTGAGCGGAAAGCCGGCTGTAATGATGCAGTCATAAAAATCCTTCGGATTGCCCATCCCCAGCGTATCGAAGGCCGATAGTATCTCCGGATAGGCCTTTTCATAAAGTCCGGAGGTCACAAGCCCCAGCTTTATATTCATCTCCTTCAGCCCGTAAAGGAAATCCTTTATACCGGGCGACGGCGTAAACGCGCCCTTTTTTCCCCTCCCCTTCATTATTTCGTCCATTTCGCGGTGAGTATGCTCGAAATAGAAGGTCCTGGCCTCTTCCACGGACTTTTCCGGGCAGTATTTCCTTATGCAGTATTTCAGATGCTCGGATACGCTGTGCCCCGAAACATAGGGAAGGTCGGATTCCTCCAGCTCGAATCCGGGGTTGCCCAAAAGACTTGCCACTGTCTTCTCAATGATCCATATCCAGAATTCCTCACTTCTGACCGTAGTGCCGTCCAGGTCCATAAGCACTGCCTTGACAGGCCTTTTCAGCTCCACAGGGTGGACCGGGTAATACGCCGGGTAATTCATTGCCGATTTTACATATGCAAGCGCATGATCGGCAAATGCGATGAACTCAACCTTTTTATCGCCGGTAGCGGTTATGCTGATGACCCCCTCCTTTCCAACCTCGAATTTTCCGTCGCCGCACCTTTCCAAAGAGATGAAGCCGGATTGACTGCTGATTTCGCCCAATCCGGGAATCGCCGCAAGCGTACTCATCTTCCAGATTCTCCTTTTTGTTTTTATGGTCTGAATTTTCCCTCAGAATCACATTTGATATATCATATTATTGCATCTGTTAAGCATATTGTCAATTACATGTATGATATTATGAAAAACCTCAAAATATTTATATATCAAGCAAGGTAGAATATTATGCTCAGACATGCCGAAGAAAATATTCTTTTTCTCCCGTAATCTATATACCAAATCAATTGACAAAATGCACACTTTGATATATCATCTAAATAACTGATAATATCACAATCTATCACGGAGGTTTAATAATGATTGAAACCAATGAAAAAAAGGATAGAATCAACCTGTATCAGAAGGCCATAGACAGTATTCTTGAGAAAATAGACAGCGGCGATTTTTCTTTTGAAAAGCCCTTATGCACAGAAAAACAGCTTATGAAGGAAATGGGTATAAGCCGCATTACAGCAAAACGGGCAATTACCGAGCTTGAGCATAAAGGCGTTTTATACCGCAAACGCGGGGTGGGCAGCTTTGTCTCACGGGATATATATCTGAAAAATTCCCGGGACCCCGCCGATGAAATAAAAATATTTGCCTTCGTTCTACCCTTCGACATTTCCAAGGGTGGTCTCTTTGAAACTGTGCAGGCAATCAACAATGTTCTGAACAGCGCCAATTCCTACATGTGCATTTATATAACAGACTCTGTGAACACCAGGGAAAAGCACATACTCAAGCAGCTGTTGAAGCAGAATATTTCAGGGGTTGTCTTTTATCCCGCGTCCAACGAGCTGCATCTGGAATTGCTCAACATGTTTGTTATGGACGACAGACCGGTAATCGTCATCGACAAGAGCCACGACTGCCAATACATAAGCAGCGTGCTGACAGACAACTATGCGGGCGGCGTTATGCTCACCGATTACCTTTTATCTCTCGGGCATAAAAATATCGCATATCTGGCACGTTCGGGCGCAGCGGGGCTGACTAGCATCTGCGACAGGTTCGGCGGATACCTTCATTCACTGAGGAATGCCAAAATCAAGCCGAAAGAGGAATTTTTCATATCAAATCTCGGGAGTCTTTATAAAAACGAAAGCAAGCCCGAGCAGCCCACGCCTTCAGTGAACGAAACCGTAAAACACCTTTACGACATGGGTGTGACTGCCATCGAGACCGAAAACGACGAGGTTGCCTTCTCGGTACTGCTTGCCTGCAGGGAGCTTTCGATCAAAGTCCCCGGGGAGATGAGCATCTGCGGTTTTGATAATTCGGATTGGGCGAATATGTCTGAGGCAGGCATTACGACCATAAAGCAGAATTTCAGGGAGATAGGCAATAAGGTAGCCGGAATATTCCTTGAAAACCTCAAGGAAAAGCATATTCAGACAAAAAAGATTATCGTCCCGGTCGAGCTTATTGTCCTGGGCTCTACCGGTCCGGCGAGAGAATGAGATGTATCTCATATTCGGCATGGCAATATTCCAAGTATTTTCAGATGCCTCCGCAGCAGATGCTCCCGTACTTTTTCATGAGCGCCTTGCAGACAGGTATGTCGGGTTCGGCCCAATCAAGGCTTCCCAGGTCATCGATGCCGACCCATTTTATCTCCGAATGCTCCATGGGGACAGGCCGCCCTTCCGTTATGGAAGCCTCGTATACATCCAGCATAATCCTCCTGTCTCCATCTTCATCAATGCCCTCTGCCACAAAATCACCGACCGTGACCCTGATGCCGAGCTCTTCATGGATTTCCCTTGCAAGGGCCTGTGCATGAGTCTCGCCGTCCTCTACCTTGCCCCCGGCAAATTCCCACTTGAAGGGCTGGCGCATATCCGCCGAGCGCCGGGCGGCCAATACCTTCCCGCCTTCAAGCACAGCGGCTCCAACTACCTGTATATCCTTCATTGCCACCTCCGTCCGGTCCTCCGCGGTCTATTCGAGCAATACGTACGAGGAGCCGTTGACCTTTGTTTGCTCGCCTTCGAGGTTCTCGGTCTCTATCTGGTATTTGTCCGAAACCACGTTTTTCGCGAGCTTTATGTATACCTGAAGCATGTCCCCGACGCCTATGCTGTGCTGTACGTTTTTCCCCAGCAGGTCAATGAGCCGCGGTACCTTGTCTATTTCGGCGATGGTCCCGTGCTGGTTAATAAAAGCCTTTAAGAAATTGAGCTGGTTTTTCTTCCTTCCGGGGTCGCCTATCTCAAAATAACTTCCATCTTCCTTATAACCCTGCCTGTATCTCACAAACTGCTCGGCTTGGGCGCCGTCGAGCCGCTGCATTCCCTTTGCCAGATCTATATGCAATTCCTGCACCGGATCGTCGTATTTCATCAGATAGGGTACGTTTATCTCCACTCCGCCGAACAGGTCAACCATTGACGAAAAGCCGCCGGTATTAATTTTTACATAATCGTCCACATCTATTCCGAACTTCTCCTTGATCACCTCAGCCAGAAAGCTTGTGGGGCCGGAAGTGAACTTGCCCTTGTATTTCACCATGCTTCCGATAAGATGTGCGCAGTTTATCTTATAAATTCCCGGCGATTCGCTCTTTCCGGACTTCTCAAGGTAGTCGGAAATCACGCCGGTATATTCTATGTAAGTGTCCCTCGGGATCATTATGATCTTAAGCCTTCCGTTCTTTTCGTCGATGTTTGCAATTCCTATAGTGTCGTAAAGGTCGTTAAGCTTGTCCTCCCCTATGATAAGGACATTCCTGGTGCCTTCCTCCACAAGCTTTACGCTGTACGGCTTGCCCTTGGTGAGCTTCCCGTCGTCGCTCCTGCTTAGAGCAGGCGGCGCCGCTGCGGGAATATCCTCCACCGTGACAACACTTGCGGTACTATCGTTTTGCTGTACAACCTCAGCAGCCTTCTCCTCCGGCTTGGTCTTATATGCAAGAAAAAGCATCAGTGCTGCTGCCAGAAACAACGGTACATACCACTTCAGGAACCTTTTCATCCATGATCTCCTTGTTGTTGGGATTATTATGTATATTATAATACATTATAGCCGGGAATACTTTAAAATATATTAAATAAACGGCAAAAAACAAGCTTTCGCACCAGACGACGCTATCGTAGAGAGCCGGGCGCTATATTGGGAGACAGGCGCTCCCATTGCGGGGACAGTTCTGCAAAACCAGCAGTTATTTAAAAATTCAGAAACCAGGGAGGTCTTCAAAATCAAATTTTATAAAGATGTAAAATATTTTTTAAACAATAGTATTGCTATTAATGCAGAACTGTCCCCTCTCGGATTTTTTCTTCCTTTAATAAGGGAAACGCCCCTCATCTTAAAAATAATAAATTCCAATAATGCAGAACTGTCCCCTCCTTCGGGGAACCAACCACATTTGTAGAACCGACCGCCATTTTTTTGATGAACTGTCCCAAAAGTCCAGCAAAAAGACCCAATCATGCCGGGCATGACTGGGTCTTAAAAAATGTCTTGGCCATATAGATTTATTTCTCAGGATAGTTTTCCCTCTTCTGATAATGCGTATGGAGCAGCTCATGTGCCTTGTGGCTGCCCGGCTTCCCGAAATACTCCTCGTAGAGCTTCTGAACCCTGGGATTCTCGTGGGATTTCCTGATGGTCAGGCTCCTGTCCTCTTCGTAAATCGCCTTGGCCCTTTCCTTCCTCAGGTCGATCCAGCTTCTCACCTGTGAGGGCTGAATCGGCTGTCCGCCGCCGTTTACACAGCCACCCGGACATGCCATGATTTCCACGAAATGATATTCGACGTCGCCCTTCTTGATCCTTTCAAGAAGCTTCCTAGCGTTGCCCGTACCATGTGCCACAGCTGCGCGTATCTTGAGGCCTCCGGCTTCGACAACAGCCTCCTTGATTCCTTCCACGCCCCTGACCGCATCGTATTCGATATTGTCGATCGATTTGCCTTCAAGTATTTCGGCAACCGTCCTCAACGCCGCCTCCATAACTCCGCCGGTGGCTCCGAAGATAACGGCGGCTCCGGTGGCTTCGCCCATCGGGTCGTCGAAATGCCTCTCAGGCAGCTCGGTGAAATCTATACCTGCTTCCTTTATCATTGTTGCGAGTTCCCTGGTAGTGAGAACCACATCGACATCCTGAAGCCCGTTTGCGGAAAGCTCGGGTCTCTGTGCCTCAAACTTTTTAGCCGTACACGGCATAACGGATACCACGAATACCTTCGACGGGTCTATGCCCATCTTCTCCGCATAATAGGACTTCAACACCGCGCCCATCATTTCGTGGGGCGATTTACATGAGGAGAGATTGTCAAGGAATTCGGGGTAGTTGTGCTCACAGAACTTGATCCATCCCGGACTGCAGGAGGTAATCAGCGGAAGCTTCCCTCCGTTTTTAATCCTCTCCAGAAGCTCGGTGCCCTCTTCCATTATCGTAAGGTCGGCGGCGGTATCGGTATCAAAGACCTTTTTAAAGCCCAGACGCCTCAGCGAAGCTATCATGTTGCTGGTGACCCTGGTGCCTATTTCCATGCCGAATTCCTCGCCGAGCGCAACTCTGATGGCGGGAGCGGTCTGCACCACGACATGCAGGTCCTTGTTTGCAAGGGCTGCCCATACCTTGTCGGTATCGTCCTTTTCCCTGAGCGCGCCGACAGGACATACGGTGATGCACTGGCCGCAGTTGATACACGGCACCTCGCCCAGCGATTCATTGAAGGCCGAGCCTACAATGGTCTTGAAGCCTCTTTCATTGGTGTCTATGACAGCAACGTTTTGAATGTTTTTGCACATATTGACGCAGCGCCTGCAAAGCACGCACTTGTTCGGGTCCCTGACTATGGAGGGGGACATGTCGTCGATGGGGTGCTTGTGCATTTCGCCTTCAAACCTTATATCCTTGATATTGAGATCCTCTGAAAGCTTCTGCAGCTCGCAGTTCCTGCTTCTTACGCAGGTAAGGCACTTTTTGTCGTGGTTTGAGAGTATGAGCTCCAACGTAACCTTCCTGGCTTCCCTGACGGCGGGCGTCTGCGTAAATATCTCAAGGCCTTCCGAAACCGGATACACGCACGCAGCCTGAAGGCTTCTGGCTCCTTTTATTTCTACCACGCACATCCTGCAGGCTCCGATTTCGTTGATGTCCTTCAGGAAGCAAAGCGTCGGAATCGCAATGTTTGCGAATCTCGCGGCCTCCAGGACGGTATAGTTCTTGGGGATCTGTATCTTCCTCGTATCTATGGTAATATTCACCATTTCCATAATCTACACTCTCCTTTTCAAAAAGGGTCCATTCCCGGCTACCGGTTTTCTTGGGCGGGAACGTGTCCCTCGTATTTTTCAAAAGGGGATTTTCCCTGACATCCGGTTCTTCGGACGGAAATGCGTTCCCCTGCCTAATTCATGTGGGACATTCCCCAACGCCCTGTTCTCCGGCGGGAGAGGCGTGTCCCCTATCCTTGCTGCTACGCGTTCTTGAATATTGCCTTGAATGGACATTTCTCCATGCATGCGCCGCACTTGATACATTTTTCCTGGTCGATCACATAAGGCACCTTCTTTTCACCGCTGATGCAGTTGACGGGACAGTTCCTGGCGCAAATGCCGCAGCTCTTGCAGGCTTCCGCATGTATGACATAGTTCATCATCGACTTGCAGACTCCGGCAGGACATTTCTTGTCTCTGACATGTGCCTCATATTCATCCCTGAAATACCTCAGCGTGCTGAGAACGGGCTGCGGCGCGGACTGGCCGAGGCCGCAGAGCGCGGAAGCCTTGATATTTTTCGCAAGCGTTTCCAGCTTCTCTATATCGCCGGGCTCGCCCTTCCCCCCGGTGATCCTCTCGAGTATCTCGAGCATCCTTTTGGTGCCTATGCGGCACGGAGGACATTTTCCGCAGGACTCGTCGACGGTGAAGTCGAGGAAGTACCTTGCGATATCCACCATGCAGGTGTCCTCATCCATTACTATCAGACCGCCCGAGCCCATCATGGAGCCCAGCTCCACAAGCGTGTCATAATCTATCTTAACATCGATATGGCTTGCGGGGATACAGCCGCCGGAGGGTCCGCCCGTCTGGGCCGCCTTGAACTTCTTCCCGTTTGGTATGCCGCCGCCGATATCGTATATGACTTCCCTCAGTGTCGTCCCGATCGGAATTTCCACCAGACCGGTGTTGTTTATCTTTCCGCCTACCGCAAACACCTTCGTGCCCTTGCTTTTCTCGGAGCCGATGCCTGCGAACCATTCCGGACCGTTGTTGAATATCACCGGGATATTTGCATAGGTTTCAACGTTGTTCAGCAGCGTAGGCTTCTGCCACAGGCCCTTCACAGCCGGGAACGGCGGCTTCGGCCTGGGCTCGCCGCGCTTGCCTTCTATCGAAGTCATCAGCGCGGTTTCCTCACCGCATACAAAAGCTCCGGCGCCAAGCCTCAACTCAAGGTCGAAGCTGAAATCGGTCCCGAAAATGTTCTTGCCGAGCAGGCCGTATGCCTTTGCCTGTTCGATGGCTATATTAAGCCTTTTTACAGCGATTGGGTATTCCGCCCTTACATAGATGAAGCCCTGATCCGAGCCGACCGCATAAGCGGCAATAGCCATTGCTTCAAGCACGGAATGCGGGTCGCCCTCGAGTATGCTCCTGTCCATAAAAGCTCCGGGGTCGCCCTCGTCGGCGTTACAGCATACAAACTTCTGATCGCCCGTAGACCTTGCGGTGAATTCCCATTTCAAACCTGTCGGGAAGCCCGCGCCGCCCCTGCCCCTGAGACCTGATTTCTTGACGAGCTCTATGACCTGCGCAGGTGTCATCTCGGTCAGTACCTTCGACAGGGCCTTGTAACCGTCGTAGGCAATATATTCGTCGATATTCTCAGGATTGATAACGCCGCAGTTTCTGAGAGCTATCCTGAGCTGTCTCTTGAAAAAGTCGACATTCTCAAGCGATTTTGTGGTATCGTCGGATGTTCTGTCACCGGCAAGCAGCCTCTTGACTATCCTTCCCTTGACAAGGTGCTCCTCGACGATCTCCTTCACATCCTCGACCCTGACCATGGTGTACATGGCTCCTTCGGGATATACGACTACGATGGGTCCCTCCGCGCAAAGCCCGAAGCAGCCGGTCGTAACCATTTTGACTTCCTTTTCCAGCTTGTTTTTATTTAACAGCGACTCAAATTCCTTTTTTATTTTTTCCGAGTTTGACGAGGTACATCCGGTACCGCCGCAAACCAGCACATGTGCTCTGTAAAAATCCATTTTAATCCCCCTCCTGTAAAATCTTGTAACTGCGTATTATGGAGTTCATACTCACTGCTGCTTCGCATCAGCCGCGCCGATAGTCAAATCAAGACATACCCTGCCGTTGACGATGTGCTCCGATACTATCCGGGCCGCCTTCTCCGGCGTCATATTTACATACGTGACCTTGGTGCCGTCGGTTTCAAACACCTCGACCATCGGCTCAAGCCTGCACACGCCGATGCATCCCGTCATCGTGACGTTGACGTCGGTGATGTTCCTCTTGCCGAGCTCCTCCACAAAAGCGTTCATGACCGGCCTTGCTCCGGCGGCGATACCGCAGGTGGCCATGCCGACGACAATGCGTCTGTTGTTCTTGTTTGTCCGCATCTTTATTTCATCCAGAGTCTTCTTCCTTATTGCTTCCAGATCAGCGATCGATTTCATCCAGTACACCTCCAAAAATAACTTTTATTCCTTCACTCAGATATTCTCTCATCCAGTTTGTTACAGCGTATTCCGTTATGGGCACTTCTCCGAGCTTTTCCCTGATTTCCGCGGAATCGAGCCTGAAGGCTTCGGTACCGTTTTCAAGCACGAGCGTCAGTTCCATGTCCGGCTCCGAGATAATGATGTCGGTTATCGTTCCGGGTATGTCTCCGATCGGCGGACGGTCGATGTTGCCTATCATGAAGCTCGCATCGACACGGGTTCCCTTCCCCTTTTCGGAAGTGATTTCAAGCCCCCCGTCCGACCTTTCCGCAGACGCCTTCATCAGCGGTATGCCCAGTCCCACCCTCCGGGTAGTCCTGGTAGTGGCAAAGGGGTCCGTCACTCTCCGGAGCAGCTCTCCGTCCATTCCGCAGCCGTTGTCCTCTATGGAAATCCGCAGTATTCCCGCGGCCCTGTCCGCCCTTATGGCTACCGTTATATGGGTGGCCTTCGCTGCGACGGAATTTTGAACTAGATCAAGTATGTGCAACGATAGATCCTTCATCCTGAACGGCTCCTCCGGGCTTTCCGAAGCGGATATCCTACATGTCCCTGTATTTGTCGAGGATTCCCTCAATCTCGTCCGGCGACAGCCTTCCGTATACGTCGTCGTTTATCATCATGACGGGGGCGAGCCCGCACGCGCCGATGCATCTGCAGGCGTCCAGCGAAAATCTGGCATCCTCCGTACATTCTCCCACATGGATCCCAAGCTTCTCCTGAAGCTTGTCAAGTATATGGCTTGCGCCCTTTACATAACAGGCTGTTCCCATGCAGATGCTGACCTTGAACCTGCCCTTGGGCTGCAGCGAGAACTGCGTATAAAAGGTTACAACACCATAAATCTCGGTAAGGGGTACGTTAAGTCCTTCCGAGATTTTTTTCTGGACATGCATCGGGAGATATCCGTATACCTCCTGAGCCTCATGCAGTACGGGTATAAGAGCGCCCTTAGTATCCCTGTACTTATCAATTATTTCCTGCAATTTCTGCGCTCTTTCGTCAACACAACCGCAGCAATTACCACTCATCTTATGACCTCCAAATCATCTATGTTAAGTATTTAACAATTTCCGTTAGTATTATAACAAATATTGAGTGTCAATACAATCAATTTTGAATATTTTTTTGTTGCATGCATTCTGAAGCCTGTAATTATCAAGCCTTTTCAAGAATCAGCCGGTACTTCGCATACAGTGTACTGAAAAAAGTACATTCGTTCCGTTATTATAAATATATGATGATATATTGCGTATACGCTCTAACAATAATGTACCAAAATTCGCACAAAGGGCTTCTAAAGCATCCGGCTCCCGCAGGTTTCCGGTACTGTTTTCCGAGGACCGGCCGCAGTAAAAAAAGCGGGTCCGCCGCTTTTAAATTCATACCTTTTTAATTTGCTCCAGATCGAAGGGGGTCTCCTGGTATACATAATAATTCAGCCAGTTTACGAACAGCAGATTTGCGTGTCCCCTCCACCTCACAAGTGGCTCCTTCGAGGGATCGTCTCCTGGAAAATAATTTTTCGGCACATCTATCCGAAGACCTTTCCCTATATCCCGGTCATATTCGCTTTTCAGCGTATGCGGGTCGTATTCGGAATGCCCGGTGACAAATATCTGCCTGCCGCCCTTGGCCGCCGCCACATAAATGCCTGATTCCTCAGATTCCGAAAGTATCTCCAGCTCCGGGACCTTCTCTATATCCGCTCTTCTTACCTCGGTATGCCTGGAGTGGGGGACGTAGAAGATGTCGTCAAAGCCCCTGAACAGCTTCACATATTTTCTGTTCAGGGTATGCGGGAACACGCCGAACATCTTTTTTTCAAGCGGATACTTAGGAATGCCGAAATGGTGGTAGAGCCCGGCCTGTGCGCCCCAGCATATGTGCAGGGTGGAAAAGACATTGTGCAGGCTCCAGTCCATGATTTCCTTAAGCTCTTCCCAGTAGGTGACCTCGTCAAACTCCAGGTTCTCAACCGGAGCCCCGGTTATGATAAGGCCGTCGTACTTGTGCGCCTTTATCTCATCAAAGCTGCTGTAGAATGTGGTCAGGTGCTCTTCGGAGGTATTCTTGGGGTTATGTGTTTTCGGATATAGCAGGACCACCTCCACCTGCAGAGGTGAATTCCCGATAAGTCTCATTATCTGAGTTTCCGTCACGATCTTTGTGGGCATCAGGTTCAGCAGCACGATCTTCAGGGGACGGATATCCTGGTGGTAAGCCCTGTCTTCATTCATAATAAAAATGTTTTCATTATTTAATATCTCATAGGCTGGAAGGTTGTCCGGTATTTTTATAGGCATCTGTCATTCCCTCTCGCAATTTCTGGGCTCCTGCCATCGGTTTTATATAATCTTACTACCCGTGAATGCCACCTGTCAACAAGTAAAGGGCCTAAATCCAAACCCTGGAATTTTTAAACTCCGGTAACCTTTTTGATATCCAAAATTAATAGTTCTGTAATCTGTGTGATGTTATTTCGTCACATTAATGCCATATAATTACAATTAGAAATATGGATATTTGCAAGGAGGTTTTATTATGCCGGGATTCGCTAAATTTGCGATATCGCTCGCCCTGTGCCTTACACTGGCATCCGCAGCAGGCGCTGCGGACGCCGGCGCACCGGGAACCCGCCTCGTGAGCACGAACTATAATAACAATCAAAAAGACAGGGACAGGGAAAATGAAAACAGCAGGGCCAGAGTGAAAAACGGCTTGAAGGGGGAATACTACAACAATACAAATTTTACAAACCTTATATTAACCCGTACAGACCCGAGAGTAAGCTTCGACTGGGAAAACAGCTCTCCCGTGAACAGGGCCGATCCCGATTCGTTTTCAGTCATATGGAGCGGCCAGGTGCAGCCAAGATATTCCCAAACCTATACCTTCTACACAATAGCGGATGACGGCGTCAGGCTGTGGATAAACAACCGGCCCGTCATCAATGACTGGAACGGCCATGCCGCCACCGAAACCCGGGGCACGATAAGCCTTGAAGCCAACAAAAAATACAATATCCGGCTGGAATATTTCGAAAACAGTAATGACGCCTGCGTCAAGCTGCTGTGGTCAAGCTCAAATCAGCCTAAGGAAATAATACCTTCAGAAAGGCTGTTTTCCGAGCTCGGAAGCACGCTGCAGCCGCCGCACGTAGATCCTCCAGCAGATACCAGGGAGCCTGTGAAGGTCAACCTTTCACCTTATTTCAACGAAGACGCCTTCAGTTATGATTCCGACCGGGGCGACGGCGATTATGACGGCTTGGGTTCAAGCTATTCAGCCAATCTGTTCAATTCCAACCCTGTATACGACGGTACGTCTTATGCCACGGGCCCGCTCGGCGAGGGAGAATACAACTCGATAAGTCTGGACGGCCAGACCATATCTGTCGCGCAGAGCAGGTACGAATCCATACGCCTGCTTGGCTCTTCCACAAACGGGAACAAGGCAGGCCTGATTAAAGTAAATTACACGGACGGCACGTATTCTCATTTCAGCATTTCCATGAAGGATTGGTGTACAGAGGACACAGCCGGTCAGAAGGTCGTGCAGGCGATGGCTCACAGGCATTCGGGCTACGGCGACGACTATACCTCTTGTTATGTATATGCCTATTACCTCAGCCCTGACAGGACCAAAACAGTCTCAAGTATCACTCTGTCCGATCAGGAGGATATGCACCTGCTGGCGCTTACCCTGCTTCCGCGCGCGCAGTCATTGTCCGGTAGCGGAAACGGGCTGTACGGAGAGTATTTCGACAGTGCAAACCTTACGTCAGCCAAGCTTAACAGGGCGGATAACACCGTAAACTTCGACTGGGGGCAGGGCTCTCCATC
>JAEZJL010000300.1 GCA_023415815.1 Bacillota bacterium
CGTCCAAAGTATTTATCTGCTGTTCCAGCGCAGCAGGTTTGAATATTTTCTGAAAAAGGCATTCGGACATACATTTTTGCAGAAGTATAAAAATATATTCCTGATTTTATTACTTACAAACATCATGGAATTAACAGCATGTTTCCTGTTCCTCTCAACCGGCTTCTACTACATCATTTTGGGTAAATTGATTGTCGAAGCTTTGTTGGCAAAAGGGTTGATTGCATACTTTGAGAGACGCAACGTGTCTACTATTTTGAAAGAGGGAGTTTAAGCATGAATATTTGCGAGCTGCACAGCATAAGCAAAGCTTTTGGAGAAAAAGTGATTTTTGAGGATTTTTCATTGACGATTGAGCAAGGCGACCAGATATGTATTAGCGGCAAAAGCGGCTCCGGCAAATCGACGTTGCTGAATATCATGGGCTTGCTCGAAAGCCCGGACGCCGGGACAGTCAATGTGTGCGGTATAACAGATGTAAAAGCCAATTCAAGGCAGGCGCGGCATTTGTTGCGCACAAAAATAGGATTCCTTTTTCAGAATTTTGCTCTGATCGATGATAAATCCGTCGGCTATAATTTAGATATCGCCTGCGTAAATTCCAAAATACCGAAAAGCAAATGGAATGACAGGAAAACAGAGCTTTTGAAGGATTTGCAGCTCGATATTTCCTTAAAAGAAAAGGTATACAAGCTTTCGGGCGGAGAACAGCAGCGTCTTGCGCTCGCAAGGATACTGCTTAAGAACTGCGGCCTGATATTTGCGGACGAGCCGACCGGCTCGCTGGATATCGCCAACAGGGATATCACTCTTGATATTCTTTTGCGGCTGAACCGTACAGGCAAAACCGTCGTCCTGGTATCACACGACCCCTATATAGTAAATAAGAGCCGTCGGGTTGTTGAATTATAGGTTATTTTAGAGATCTTCTTTCCTCGCGGCTTGCGGCGTATGAAGAATTTGTCGAAGCCTTAAAACAGCACCGCCATGATTTACGGCATCATAACCAGATCATCATGGAATATCTTAAAGGCGGCGACGTGGAAGGCGCAAGGGAATATTTGCGCTTATACGACGCGAGCCTTATGCCGGCCAATGTGCAGGATATGGCGGCCAAGAATATGACGCTTACCGTGCAGACGGGCAATGTGTCATATAATCTTAGTACAAATGCAATCGATACAAAGGCAATTGCGGAAAGCTTCAGCGGCGCGGACCCTGGAAATATTCCGTTTAATGTGACTATCGCCGATTCTTCCATTAAGGTCGAAGGCGCAGATGTTATCATTGCGCCCGTTGAGTTTACGGTCACGGCGGTCTATGGCGGCAGGTGAAAAGCCTGCCCAAGCTTTTTATTTGGGAAACGCATAAGCTTATTTCAGCTCCACGGCTTTTCCGTTAATGCTGACCTCTTTGACATTTGCAACCTTAATAGGCTCAGAAGGCATGTATTTACAGGTAAAATTACCGTCCTCATTTTGTGATACCGCCGGCTCCATGGCCAGAACACCGCCGTCAATCATTTTAAGCGACACATTAATATCGTCGGTGCTGCCGATTTCATTTCCGGTGCCTGTTATCGAAACGCCAACGGCTGAAACAGAAACCTTATTTATTTTGATTCCGTCCAAATCGATCTCACAGTTAACTTCCATGCCTTTTTCCACTGCTTCAATTCTAAAGGTGTTCTGCCATTGACCCTCGGTATAATTTCCGGCTGTCATAAAATAATCTGCATTGAGCTTATATTTATTTAGCTCTGTTTCCTTTACCTCGAAAATATACTCGACGTATTCGCTGCCATACCCGGTATTTCCGTATTCATCCGTACCAAAGTAAATATTGCTTGGGTTTATTCTGTTGCCCGAATTGTCGATTAACGCCAGAGTGCCATGGTCATCAATTCCGCCGCCGGTCCATTTGGTTTGAATATGAAGTCGCTCATCAATCATTCCGATATTTGATATATGCGCAAAATCAATTTTGGGTAACGCTATATTCGTTTCATCCGGTTTTAATATATTGATGGTTCCTTTATCTCGGAATTGCTCGATTAAATTGCCGCCGCCACCGGAAACGTTGTGCATGTCAAGGGTGGCTGTCTTTTTATCATAGGCGCTTACAGCTTTTGCCAGGTCTATGCCGGTATCAAATAAGCCAAAAACCTTTTTATCACTTAAAAACGACTCTATGCTAAGAGTAGCTTTTTTACCTTCCAGTTTTTTGCCCCCATTTGCAAGTAATCTTATGATTGCAGTCCTTGAAGCTTTGTCATAGGATATCACTTTGCTTGTAAACAAATTCATCCCCGTGACGCTGAAATGATACAGGTCGATGCTATCATCGACTCTATCGGCAGTCAGGTCTTGCATTGAGATATATACAACAGCGGTGTCATTATCCGTCAGTGCCGCAAGCACCTCCATTCTTATGCCCTTATCTTCAGAAGCAAGTTTTATTGGCTGCAGGTTTTGCGCGATCTGCGGACTTACTGCGGATAAAAGCTTATCATAGTTTGAAATAGCAGCTGCCATGACGGAAACCGACAGCGCGCAGCACAAGACTGCGGCGACCCCTATAACAAATGGCCTTTTTCTTGTGAATTTTTCCTCGCCGGAATAATTTGTAATTTTGCTTTTTAGCTCATCGCTGGCCTTAATATCAGCAAGCCTGGTATCAACGGCATCCTTAATTGTTCTATTCGTCATAATGCCATCCTTTTAATTTTATTTTTAGAATTTCTCTGGCTCTCATCAGCCTGACGGATATGGTGGCTTCCGGAATAGTTAAAATTTCCGCTATTTCACGGATTTTCATATCCTGATAATAGAATAGAAGAATCACTTCCTTGTATTTTGGAGACAGCCTCATAATTTCCAGGAGGAGAGCGTCATCCTGCAAGGCTTCAATGCTGTTACTCACGGAAATATTTTCCAAAACAGCCGCTTCATCGATATGCTTCCGCCAGGAGGAACGCAGGTAATTCTTGCAAACATTTATCGCTATTCTCATTACCCATGTTTTTTCTTCGCAATCGCCCTTAAAGTTTGTGTAGCCTTTGTATACTTTGATAAATGTATCCTGTACCGCATCCTCTGCCAGGTGTATATCTTTAAGGTAAAGAAAACACATCCTGAGAAGCGGATCTCCATATTTCGCTACAAGTTTGTTCATCGCGGGTATAGGTTTTTGATTCGGTACCGAAACATGATCCATTCCTCAGCCTCCTTTCAGTAATTAGACACATAAAAGCAAAGAAATCTTTCATAATTTCAAAAATTATGCGACAATTGGAGAACCGTCCCCCGTCGCATCATATACTATACCAGGTAATGAGGATTATAAATAATTTTTAAAAAATTCGGGAGCAAAAAAGATGTGTACGAATATTTCCATTCCGCGCAAAAGCACGGATGATCCTCTGGTGTCGGCGCGAACGATGGATTGGTTTATGGTCGACCCTGCCTTTGTCAATTTTGTGCCTCGCGGACAGTCGTTTCCGGAAGCAAACCTGCCCGGAGAAATTCACTGGAGGAATAAGTACGCTTTTATTGGCGCAGGGTTTAAGCTGGAAGGTTTTCCGATGAGCTATTCGGATGGCTTGAACGAAGCCGGACTTTCTGCCGCCGGTTTATGGTTGTCCTGCAGCGAATACCCAAGCTCCGGTTCAGATAAACCCGTGCTGTATAACTCACTTTTTGTGCCCTATGTGCTGGGGAATTTCAGGGATATCCACCAGGCAGAGGCCGCGCTTCTAAAATTAACCGTCCCTAATATCAGCGAACTATATCCGGACGCTTACTCGCTTCTGCACTATATTATCAGTGACGTCTCCGGACATCATTTGATTGTGGAATTTTTAAATGGAGAAATGCATGTCTATCATAGCAATGAAGGAATGTTAACGAATCAGCCTGCATATGATTGGCATCTTACGAACAATGGTTTCTACGGAGAGCTAAGCTTAAAAGACAACACGAATATTGTGTGCGGAGAGGAAGTTACCGGCAGCGGTCAGCTTGGAATCCCCGGCGACCCGTCCCCGCAATCCCGTTTCATCCGGGCGGCATTTCTTCAGCAGACAGCTTTTCATCCTAAAAGCACCCAGGAAGCCGTCGGATTAGCCCGGCAGATTTTACAAACCCTCTCCGTACCAATAGGCACCGTGATTCTTCAAAGCCCTCCGCAGATCGCCGGCTTCTTCGACTGGACACAATGGAGCGTTATTCGGGATCATACCAACCTTGTTTACTACTTTTATTCGGACTATAACAGCAAGCTATACGGCATCCATCTCAAAGCCCTGAACCTGAATGCTTCAAAACAAAAGAGCGTTGCTATCGTTCAGCCTCACTGGTATAAAGATATAACCCATAGATTCGAATCCTGAAAAGAACTTTCAGATTTTCGGCTATATAAAAAAGAGAAATGCCGTACTGACCGCACTTCTCTTTTTTATGTAAACACCAGTTTTTCCGAGGTCAGGTGGGTCAATCTGTACAAAAATTATTGAACTGACTATGCGACAGTTAGAGAACCGTCCCCCTGTCGCAATTTTCATACCTCCATGCATTTGGCCCTTATGCCTTCGATCTCGTTCAGCTCCTTGCGGAATTCTTCGATTTCCTCTTTTTCGCCCGCGAGCTGCAGTATTATGAGCCCTTCTTCCGAGCAGACATCCCCGGCCTCGTGCAGGCCCAGCCTTACCTTTATAAGACAGCCGAATTTGGTGAATACCTTCTGGATCTCCGAGGAATTTTTGGACCTGTAGCTGACTACCACCGCCATCACGTTATAAAGCATAAATTCGCCCCCAATAAATTAATATTTTCAAACCGGATCATGACATGCTGAGCGTATCGATGTTTCTCTGTAAGCCTTCATCCTCGACCTCGCCGCAGCAGGTTTCGCCTTCGAGGTTTCTGGATTCCAGGTTAGAGGCCTCAAGTATCTTCTGCATCAGTATTTCCTTGATTTCCGCGATCGTTTCCTCCAGCCCGAAGACGTCCTTTATCTCCTGCAGCCTGCCGCCGCCGGATATGTCCTCCACGTCGGCCTCAAGGCAGGCCTCCTCCGTACAAAGCCTGAAAACGCCGTTGTACCGGTAG
Source organism: Bacillota bacterium (assembly GCA_023415815.1). Lineage (GTDB taxonomy): Bacteria > Bacillota > Clostridia > Acetivibrionales > DTU013 > JAEZJL01. The sequence continues at coordinate 5,109 of JAEZJL010000300.1, forward strand.
TCGTCCTCCGTTATGTTCAGGTTCACCACCTTCAAATCCTTGCAAAGCATTCGTAACCCTCCTCTTCATTATTTCTTTCCGGTTTGTTTCCATAGACATTAAAAAAAGTTCCGGGAGCATCAGTCTTTTTTCTTGTATTAGCTTATTATCCTGTTGCAGATAACATGAACTCCCTGACCCAAATCTTTTGTAAGATATCTACCACATTGAAAGGGCTTTAAACGGATTTGCGGAATTTATATCCGATCTTTTCCGGCAATTTGTCCATAGCTGTAAAAAGCCTTTCGGCGGTTCCGGCTGCCAGGACGGTAAATACCGGTATCATGAAGGTGAGATACCTGGACCTTGTCTCCCAGAATAAAAGAAAGAGCGCCAGTCCAAGGCTCATAAGCAGTATGAAACGGGAGAAGCCGCTCTCCCTGCGGCGAAGGGAAAATACCGCGCTTAAAAACAGCAGAAACAGCAGCAGCCCCTGCGTCAGCTGTGTGAAGGCGAGATAGAGCTTGTTTGAGCGGCCCTTGCTGAACAGAACGAATTTATGGAGTACGTTCAGCTTTACCGGATACCTGCCCAGCTTCACCGGAGCATAGTAGGTCCCGTCGGTCCACGTCCATTCGAGCTTCTTGAGCAAAAAGGCCGCATAGCCCGTCGGGCCGAATTCCTCAAGCCTCAGCCTTATTACCGCCGTATCGGCCGCTTCCCTCTCCCCCGCGGTCTTAAAAGCCCTGGTGAACAGCAGGTCGTCGTTGCTGAAGCCCCCGTAGCCGTAGGATGTGCCTCCTTCCGCAGCAGGCTTGTTCATACCCATCATGATCCAGTGCGTATACGGTATCCTCCCGTTCCGGTCGAGGCGGGCGGTAAAGCCCTTGAGGTCCACATATACCCTGAAAGAGAAGATTGCTGCCAGGAACACGGCGGCGGCAACGGACAGGGGGATCAGCTTTTTCAAAAAGCTCCTTATCCCGCCTTTTCCGTACCCGGGCTCGAAGCGGTAGCTGCCGCAGCACATGAAATAGTCGGCCGCAAAGGCGAGCAGGCCTATCGCGGCTATGGGCTTGATGAGATATCCGGCCGCCGCCAGCAGGCCGAGCGACGCGCAGGCCGGAAGCCTGTACGTCCCGGCGGAGGAGGCTCCGGGAAACCGGACGCGGCTCCAGGCATAAACGGACCATATCGCAAAAGGCATGGACAGCGTGTCGGTGTACGCGATCGGTATGTAAAGATAGAGGGGCGTCGCGGTCAGGCAGAAAAGGGCGGCCTTTACCGAGGCCTGCGGCGAGAATACCCTCCAGGCCGTCATGCATGCGCCGGCGACCGAAGAGGTCACGGCGATAATGTTGAGAACGTAGGGCGCCTGTTCCCAGCCGCACAGTATGTATTTGAATGTGCCGATTACGACCGCAGGGTTCAGATTGAACGGATACTCCTGAAAATAGAAGTTGTTGCGTATGGGCTGCCCCGCGGCGATGTCCGCGGCGCCGGTCATGACCGCGCCGAAGTCCCAGGTGGGGCGGACCCTGAGGTCCAGCAGGCATATGATCTGCATCGCTGTATTTATGGCCGCCATAAAGACAACGGCCGCCTTGCAGGTCGCTTTATCCATTTTGCGTATGACAAGGCTGTCGAGGAGCCACAGGATCAACAGCAGCAATGCCGCAGGAGCCAGGCCCCTGAATCCCTTCAGGAGATTTGTACTGCTTTTTATCAAAGGGAAAAAGCTCCTGACGCATAAATATCCCAAAAACAGTGCCGAAAATAAAGATACGGCAATTCCGTACAGTTTCGTCCGCATATATAGAATTATTTCCGGCTTCGGACGTATTATGCGGTCTGGAAAAATTGTCGCTGCGGCTTAGGGCTGCCGACGGAAAATTTCGTCTATTATATCGTCCACGCTTTTGAACAGCGCTTCCGCAGACCCGTTGTTATTTATAAAAAAGTCGGCTATGGCAATCGGGCCGCCCTTCTCCAGCTTCTCGATTTCGGCTAAATCGCGCAGCTCTGCTTCCCTGGACGTAAGCGGCCTGACTCCCCTCACGGACAGCCTCTCGTACCGCCGCCTTCTGTCGGCTATAACCGCTACGATAAACAGCCTTTCGCCGAATTCCTCCTTGAGCAGCCTGTATTCCGTCCATGAATAAAGACCGTCTATGACGGTCAGGCCGTTTTTCTGAGATTCCAGGATCAAAGGAAGCGACAGTACCGCATAAGCGCCTACTCCGTATTTGTTTCTGAGCTCCTCGCGTATGCTTCTCTCATTTGTCTCGTTCCTGGCAAGTCCCCGCTTTTCCAGCTCACGCATCGTTATTGAGCCGAAATGTATGACATTCCAGCCTTTTTCGTTCAGGTGTCCGGTCACCAGGGATTTGCCGGACCCGCACATTCCTACCACCGCTACTATAGGCTGCTGCCTGCATGCTTCCATCATCGAATACACCCGCCTTAGCTACTTTTGTATTATAAATGCCGATAACAAAAAGGAGAGCGTTCGCTCTCCCCTTGATTACCACCTGTTGCCGAAGCTTCTTCCACCGCCGCCGCCTCTGTTGTTGCCGTTGTTCCTCTGCTGCTTCCTTGCTCTTCTGCAGTCGGGGCATCTCTGCGGCTCGTTCTCGAAACCCTTTTCCTTGTAGAAAGCCTGTTCGCTCTCATTGAATACGAATTCCGAATTGCAATCCTTGCAAGTGATGATTTTGTCTGCCATATCTATATACCTCCTTAAATTATTTGGATTTTATAATTCCAAACTTCCACACTCCAAAAAATTAAAGAGGGTTGTATTCAGAAAAATAATCCATTAATATATAGTGACTAACGCTTACAGTTTATCATAGATTCACAAGCAACTCAATATATATTTCAAAATATTGTTATTTGGGCTGCGCAGAGCCGGAAGCCTGCCTGCGGCTTCCTTTCACTCTCTCGTAAATGAAGCCGGCAACCCCGTCCGCCGTGTTTTCCCCGATTATGCCGGTTGCCGCGGCTTTGAGCTCGGGCACAGCGTTCGATACGGCGTAGCTTTCGTCGCATGCCCTGAAGAGAGGAATATCGTTGAGATTGTCCCCGAAGCCGATCACCCTGTCAAAGCCGCAGCAGCTCCTCAGATACCTGACGGCGTTGTACTTGGTCGCTTTTTCGCTGTGCAGCTCAAGAAACCAGCCGCTTTCCGAATAGATATCCCTGTACAGCACGGCTTCCAGTCCCTCTATGCTCCGGAAGTCCTCAAGGATGCGCTTCAAAGGCTCGTATTCGTCCATCAGGGTGAAATAGATGATCTGGTTGTCCGGGATGCCTTCTTTAAAGCTTTCGAGCTTCTCGAAGTGCTTGTAATACCTGGCGACCCGCTCGTCATGGAAGTCCTTCAGCGCTTTGCGCTCCAGGGATTCGTAAAAGGTGACGGGCTTGTTTTCGTTGATGGCATACATAAAGCCCGTAACGCCGTATTCCTCGAATATCTCCGCGATCCGGAAGGCTGTTCCGGAAGACAGAGCTTCCACTTTAATGTACTTTTCGCTTCCCGTGTCGTAGATCAGCACCCCGTTCATCAGAATAACAGGGACATTGATATTCAGGCCGGACAGTATCTTCAGCGCGGACGCGCCGGTCCTGGCCGTAGCCGCCGAAAATTCCAGCCCTTCCGCTATGAGCCTGTTCAGCGTATCCCTGGTATAGGGGCTCAGCTCCTTGTCGCTGTTGAGGAGCGTTCCGTCAAGATCGGATATGTATAAAGTTCTTTCCCTCTTCATCCGAATTTACCCCGCAGAGCGTGATGTCAGCTTTTTTTGCCTGTCATGGCTTCTATGTCGACCCTTATTACAAGGGTTTTTTCAAGGGCCTTTTCCGGATATTCAAATCCGGTCTTCCCCGTATGCTTTGCCATAATGGCGTCAAGCGCCTTTACTTTCTCCGCTCCGTCGTCGACAAGGAATGCGCGTCCGGTCCCGAAAACGCTGGCATACCGCGTGGTGCAGTTGCAGGCTCCGGGCTCGATCACGAGCTCAACGCCGGTTTCAGTCTGGAAGGCGACCCTGCTGTTTCTCTTCAAAGCGTCTATTTTCCGGCCTTCCCTTGCCGAGTGCATATAAAGCGCGCCGTCCTGGTAGGCGAAATTCATGGCGACCAGGTAGGGCTCGCCGTCGTCTATCATGGCCAGCCTCAGGACCTCTGCCTTCTTTAATATATCCTCCATCGATTGCCTGTCGGTGATTTCCTTGTCCTTTCTCCTCATGCCCCATCCTTCCTTTCCTCATGTATCTTTTCCAGATAAACAAGCGTCAGGTTTTCGTCCGCCTGTTCGGTTTTGTACCGCCTGAAGCCGTGCCTCTCATAGAGCGCAAGATTTTTTTCGCTCCTGTGCCCGGTAAACAGCTCGTATCTTGCGCCTTCGAAGCAGCTCTGTATCCCGGCCAGAAGCCTGCTGCCTATCCCTCTGTTCTGATAATCGGGATGTACGACGAGCCTGCCTATGTGGCAGGTGCCGTCCTTTTCGAAGCCCCTGACTGAGCCCACCGTCCTGCCGCCTGTAACAGCCTTGAGCACTACATCGGCTTCGGCCTTTCTGCGCAGATCATCCAAGGTTTCCCTGAGCGGAGGGATGCTGAAATCGTCGTATAGCTGCGCTTCGCTTAGGTAGGCTGTCTTTTGGAGGGCAAGTATCTCCTCCAGGTCGCCTTCCTCCGCCCTTTCAATACGGACCGTTTCCCGTTCGGCGCCGTCATGCGCACTCAGCTCCATACGCATTTTATAATCATCCATCACAAACCCGCCGCCGATGTCCGTGACAATATCCTCAACGATTGTAAATCCCATTTTTTTATAGGCCGCTACGGAGCCGGAATTATGCTTATTCACCGTTAGCCATATGTAGCTGCAGCCCCGCTCGAAGGCAAGCTCCGTGAGCAGCTTCATAAATTGCCTTGAGATGCCTCTCCCCCGGAAGCTCTTTTCTACATAGAGCTTGCTGAGAAAAACGCCCCCTGCGGCTTCATCCGGCCTGGCAGCGCAGTAGCCGGCCGCCTCGCCTCCGGTAAACGCCGTAAAATACATATACCCGCCTTCCGACATGTCCCTGTATATCCTGCCTGCGCTCTGGAATTCCGCGAGCATGTATTTTACCTGCTCAGGGCCGATGATGGGAGTGTAATGCTCGGTCCACACCGCCTCTGCAAGCGATTCCAACCCCTGCGCGTCCTCCACGGTCTCAGCTATTTTAATTATTATTTCCCCATCCATTCAAACACCCCCGAAGGCCCGGTGTCAGCCGGTTGAAAATGAAACCCCGGCCGTTCAAGAATGAAGCTCTGCGACTCCGGTTAACCCATTATAACATATAATACCGGCAAAAATAACATCTGCCAGTCCTTTACTTATCAATTTATTCGCCCGCGGGGCTGTATTTGTGTTATGATTGTTATAGAAGGAGGAAGCCATGGATAATCTCAATATATTATTGAGCGGATTTTTATTTGCATCCGCGCTCCTCTATATATTCATTTCCATATACTCCTTTACGGCAAATAAAACATCCATTGCGGTGACGTTTGCGCTGTTGTGCCTCTGTTTTTCATTTTACTCGGCGGGATACGCGATGGAGCTGTACAGCGAAGACTTCATGGAAATGCTGTTCTACAACCAGCTCCAGTACATAGGCATACCGTTCCTGGCCCCCCTGTGGCTGCTTCTTTCACTGCAATACATCAATAAATATAAAGCCCTCGCCCTTTGGGTCAGGCTCTCAATTTTTGTAATACCCTCGGCTACCTTTGTGCTGAGGCTCACAAACAGCCTTCACCATCTGTACTATACCTATATTGGGCATGCCTCTTACGGACTGTTCCCGGTGCTCTTCGTGGGAAAAGGCCTGTGGTACTATATAAACGGATTGTATATGACGCTGTGCATTCTCCTGTCTGCCTGGTTTTACCTGAGTAAATGCAAGAAGCATACGGGCTTTGCGCGCAAGCAATGCCTGATTATGCTCGCCGCCTCCCTCCTGCCCTGGCTCGCCTTTCTTCCCAGCCTGTTCAGCGCATCGCCCGGCGGAGTAGACCTTATCCCTTTCACAGGCACCGTCTCCTGCATCCTGTTCCTGATCGTGCTGTTCAGATTCCAATTCCTCGATTTGAAGCCGCTTGCCAGGGACAAGGTCTTCGAATCGTCAAACGACGGCATCATCGTACTGGACACAAGATACAGCATCATAGATTTCAATCCCATGGCCGCCGGTATCTTCCCTGCCTTGAGACCGGATTCCTACAATAAAAACATAAGGAAGGTGCTGGAGGATGACGCCAGGGCCCTGAGTGCGATTCTGAATCCGGCGGAGAACCGGTATACGCTTGTCAATTCCGGCCGCACATACCACTACAATATCCGGTGCTCGGAAATCCATGTCAAAAACGAACTGGTCACGGGTCTCACAGTGACCATCTCCGACGTGACCAAACACGTCGAAGCCATGGAGAGACTGGATTACCTGGCTTCCAGGGACGACCTCACCGGTCTGTACAACCGCAGGCAATTTTTCAAATGCGGCTCCTATGAGCTGGAAAGGGCAAAAAGATACCGGCATTCCCTCTCCTTCATCATCCTTGATATTGACTTCTTTAAAAGCATCAACGACGAATACAGCCACCAGGCGGGAGACCACATCCTGAAATCCGTATCGGACATATGCCTGCAAAGCCTTCGCTCGGTGGACATCCTGGGAAGGTACGGCGGAGAGGAATTTGTCGTCTTCCTTCCCGAGACAGGCTTGAAGCATGCCCTGCTGACGGCAGAAAGAATACGTGAAAATATTGAGTCGGCCGGAGTAAACTATGAGAATAAAGTAATCCGGGTCACGGCCAGCATCGGCGTGACCGGCCTGGACAATGTCGGGAGCGAAACGCTCGAGGCCTTCCTTAAAAACGCCGACAAGGCGCTGTATACGGCCAAGGCCGAAGGACGCAACTGCGTCCGGTCGGAAATCCGCTACTACGCAAGCCGCAAAAACGATTCCGAATAAGATATCCCATGGCCTCTGAATGTGCCGGGGAGCCGCCGCAGGCACAGGACGCCCGGAAACAGCTCCCTCAAGGACATTTCTTTATTTTTCGGAAATTATTTTACTTCTTATGCAAATCAAGCCTTAACATCGAATGCATCTTTACCTGAAGCCGCCGCCGAGCTGCCGCTCACAGCTTTTGCATTTGAAGCCTTCCGGCCGCTGTCCTGGCCGTCCTGACTGCTCCCGGCTTTCAAACGTTGAATCTGTGCATCCAGCAGTTGGATCTGCTGCTGAATCATTTTTATTGTCTGCTGCTTTGTATTTTCGTCATCTTTACTTTGATTGGCTTTCTGCAGCTGCTTTTCAAGAATGGACTTCTGCTTCTCAAGCTGCGCTATCTCACTGCTGGCAGAGGATTGGTAAGCCGTCGCGGCTGTGGACGAAACCGATGAAATACTCATATGCTTTCCCCTCCTGAAATTGAAGCTGACGATCTGTCATAAGCCTGGAGCATTCTGTCCGCTAACTGCTGAAGAATATTCACCATCGAGTTGGTCAGATAGTTTCGTCTGTAGTAATCATCGTAGTTGCTTGAAGAGACGTTCACAATACAACCTCCTTTTTTATCAGCTTCCGTGCGTAAATTTTCTCCTGTCCTCTTTATCGGTACATTTGGGGCTGCAAAATGCGGCAATATTGCGGCAAATATAAAGCAGATTTTCACCGGATATGTTATATCTCTCTGTTCATGATAAAATGTATTCTGAGGTGAATCGCGTGGAAAGCAAAAAATTGATCTATATCGCTGATGACGAAATCAATATCTGCAATATAATAAAATCATTTCTTATTAAAGAAGGTTATGAAGCGGAAGCCTTCAACGACGGCCGTTCAATACTTGATACTTTCAGTAGCAGGCCGTCCGACATGCTGGTTATAGATATCATGATGCCGCAGCTGGACGGACTTTCCCTGTGCTCCGCGATCCGCCGGAAGAGTAGTGTGCCGATAATCATCGTATCCGCAAAGGATACTGAGAAAGACAAAATAGCAGGGCTTACGCTCGGAAGCGACGATTACCTTACAAAGCCGTTCAGCCCCATGGAGCTGATAGCCAGGATAAAAAGCATCTTCCGCAGAATAGAGCTGGACAAAATCAAATCTGATGAAGTTCACGAAATAAAGCTTGCAGATGTAGTGGTCAATACCGCTGCCAAACAGGTAGAATTCAATGGAAATAATATCGGTTTGACAGGCATGGAGTTCGCCCTGCTGCTTTATCTTGTCGAAAACAAAAACAGGGCGGTAAGCAGGAGCGAGCTGCTTGACAAGATATGGGGCTTTGAAAATGCAGTGGAAACAAGGGCCACCGACGATATGATAAAAAGGATCCGAAGAAAGCTCGCCGACAGCGGATCAGCGCTGAGAATCGAAACTGTGTGGGGCTTCGGCTTTAAAATCGAAGATAAGGAATGAATTATGAAGAGAAATACCATCAAGTGGAGAATCTTCAAATACAATTTAATCGCTATCATCGTTTTGATTGCTTTGACAACCGTCATATTTAACATTGCCGTCCGGATTTACATAGAAAGCGACATCACCAGGCAGTTGAACACCATTGCCCTGCATGCCGAAGAGACGGCCTTGCAAAGAGGTCCCGACTTCTTCCCTGATACCGGCAGCAAGACCCCTCCGCCCCCGCCCGGCATGGAAAACAGCATTCCTCGCGGTGACAGCGACCTTTTCAGGTTTTATTTCATACTGGACCGTTCCCTGCGGGAGCCTCTGTCGGTTTTGAATGCAGACTATATACTTCTTGACAGCGGCAAGGAGATTATCACCTCCCCGCAGGAGGATTATTTCAGGCCCTCAAGCGATATTTTAAATAAGGTAACAAATGAAATCGGCAAGCTGAAGAATCCCGGCAGTGAAAATTACATGAACTTTACCATATCCGGCACCGAGTACACTGCTATTATAAAGCCGGTTTCCGGCAAGAACACATTCGGGCTGGGCTGGATAATCATCTATTCAAGCCTCCAGAAGGTCAACCAACTGCAATGGGTTATAAATATGATACTTCTGGCCATCGTACTATTGTCGGCTCTGATGATAGGTATATTCTCCTCTTTGGCCGCAAAGAAAATATCAGCGCCGTTTTCATCACTGAATAAGCATATCGGAGCGATAGCCGAAAGGAACTTCGGTACAAAGCTACACATGCCTGTCGATGATGAATTGCAGGAATTTGTAAACAATATAAACGTCCTGTCCGAAAAGCTTGAGTCCTACGATAAGGCTCAGAAAACCTTTCTGCAGAATGCCTCTCATGAATTCAGAACTCCGCTGATGTCCATTCAAAGCTATGCCGAGGGCATCAGGTATGATGTGGTCGATGAGAATACCGCCGCCAGCGTCATTATCGACGAAACCAGGCGTCTGACTCATCTTGTGGAGGATTTGTTATACCTGTCCCGCCTTGACGCAATAGAAGAAAATTACCGTTTCAGCCGTCTGGATGTCGATGAGTTTGTCAAAAGCTGCGTAGAGCGTATGGGCGCTATTGCCGCAAAGGATCATGTTCTTCTTGTCTCCGGCGACTTCAATGAAAAAGTCAGTATATATGCCGATGAAGAAAAGCTCTCCCGCGCTCTGACGAATCTGATAAGCAACTGCATACGGTATGCAACTACTACCGTAAGGGTCATTCCAAAGACAGATGGAAGCGGAAAAATTGAGATATCGGTAAGCGATGACGGTCCGGGCTTCGAATCAGGCGAGCTTCCGAATATATTTGAAAGATTTTACAAGGGGAAAAAAGGTAATTTGGGGCTCGGTCTGTCTATCAGCAAAAACGTCATTGAAAGGCATAGCGGTAAAATAACTGCGGAGAATTCAAAGTCCGGCGCCGTGTTCAGAATTGTGCTGCCGCTCTCAAATCGAATGAACCCATCACCCGAAGCCGCCCGTATCTGTCATGACAGACGCGAGACGTAATCCTCATAGCCGAAGCTCCTGACGACCCTGACGCCCTCACGCTCATTGAAAAGGGCGATGGAAGGCAGGTTCACGCCGTTGAACATGTTGTTCTTGACCATGGTGTAATGGGCCATGTCGCAGAACACGAGCCTGTCCCCGGGCTCAAGCGGCTTTCTGAAGGAATAGTCGCCGATGATATCCCCAGCAAGGCAGGTATTGCCGCCGAGCCTGTAGGTATGGGTGTACTCGCCGGGAGCTCCCGCGCCGATGATATTCGGCCTGTAGGGCATCTCCAGCACATCGGGCATGTGGCATGCCGCCGAAACATCCAGTATCGCTATTTTCATGCCGTTGTCCACAATGTCAAGGACTGTGCCGGCCAGGAATCCGGTATTCAGGGCGACCGCCTCCCCCGGCTCAAGGTATATTTCAACAGGGTATTTGTCCTTAAGAAAGA
>JAEZJL010000400.1 GCA_023415815.1 Bacillota bacterium
CAAGCCGCAAGACCGGATTCCTGCCTGACGGAAGCAGCTTTAACAATGGATAAGCCAGCAGCATTACGGATATAAAAGCGGACAGCGCTATCAAAAACACCATCCCATATCCCTCCTTACGAAGTAAAAATATCCTTTGGAAGTATTATTCCGGCTTCCTCAAGCTTCTCCACAAACGCGGGCTTGATGCCTGTGGGCGTGATGGAGCCGTGTATCCTTCCTTTTTCATCCTTGCCGTTCTGCTTGAAGATAAATATATCCTGAAGAGTGATGATATCTCCCTCCATGCCCGTCACCTCGGTTATGTGGGTGATCCTCCTGGTGCCGTCCTTCAGCCTTGACTGCTGGACTATGAGGTCGACTGCGGAAGCTATCTGCTCCCTGATGGCTCTCACCGGAAGCTCCATCCCCGCCATCAGCACCATGGTTTCAAGCCTTGCCAGCATGTCCCTCGGGGAATTGGCATGGCCGGTCGTCAGCGAACCGTCGTGGCCGGTATTCATGGCCTGGAGCATATCGAGCGCCTCGCCGCTTCTCACCTCACCTACGACTATCCTGTCGGGCCTCATCCTGAGAGAGTTCCTGACAAGATCCCTTATGGTCACCGAGCCCTTCCCTTCTATGTTCGGCGGCCTGGTCTCAAGCCTTATTACATGCTCCTGCCCGAGCTGAAGCTCCGCGGCGTCCTCTATTGTCACTATCCTTTCGTCTTCAGGTATAAATGAGGAGATTACGTTAAGAGTGGTTGTCTTGCCACTGCCGGTGCCTCCGGAAACGACTATGTTAAGCCGTGCCTCAACGCAAGCCTTCAGCAGCATAGCAACATTCGGCGTTACGGTCCCGAAGTTTATAAGGTCCTTTACCGTGAAGGGCTTTTCGGAAAACTTCCTGATGGTAATCGTAGGTCCGTTCAGGGACAGCGGAGGAATAATCACATTGACGCGGGAGCCGTTCGGAAGCCTTGCGTCCACCATGGGCGAGCTCTCGTCTATTCTTCTACCCAGCGGGGCGACAATTTTTTCGACGACTCTCATCACATGGCTGTCATCCTTGAAATTCACACCGCTGAGAGTCAGCTTCCCCTTTTTTTCTATATAAACCTGATCAGGTCCGTTAACCATTATCTCCGATACGGACGGGTCGTGTATGAGGGGGTTTATCGGACCGAAGCCTATCGATTCGTCAATTATCTCGGAAATCAGCTTCTGCCTTTCCAGCTTGGTCACATAATTGCCCTCTTCGTTCAGAAAGCTCTCAACAATGGAGGCGATTTCCTTTTCCAGGCTCTCTTCCTTGTCCGCGCCTTCTTCGTCCCTGAAGGAATCCGGATTGACCTCGGCGATTATCCTGTCATGGATTTTTACCTTGACAGCCTCAAAAGGGTCTTCTTTTATTGCGGCGCTGCTTTTCTTCGTCTTGTACTGCTTGCCGCTCTCCGGCTGCTCCGCGCTCTTTTCCTTTTGCAGGCGTTCCAGCAATGACACCGGCGTTTACCCCCTCCCGTAAATTAACCGAAAAGCTTCCTGGGAATCGTTTTGCCCTTCGGCATACTGCCTTTTTCATCGATAAGCTCCCCGCACATGCCCATAATCGCCTTGGCAACCTTTGTTTCCGTCCTTGTCATAACAAACGGAAAGCCTTTATTCGCCGAGGTGACGACGGTCTGGCTGTCCTCGGGGACAAATCTCCATACCGGATGCTTCAGTGTATTTTCAAAGTCCCTGTATTTAATGCCGAACTGTTCGGAGGCCTTGTTCAATATTATGCTGACCTTGCCCTTCGGGTAGCGGAGAGACTCCATGACGTCCAGTCCGGACTTGACATTTTTTATCGTCGGCAGGTCGAGAGTGGATACGAACAGTATCCTGTCGGATATGTCAAGAGACGCAAGCACCGTTTCATGGAAGCTTGCAGGGGTGTCGATGATTATATAATGATAGCTTTCCTTGAGGGCGCCTATTATTTTTTCTATATGGGAGGCTGTGATATACTCCGCATATTCCGGCTTCACAGGGGCGGGAAGGACTCTCACCCCCGAAAAATGCGTTACCAGGTACTCATCGGCCAGTTCCCTGTCAAGCTGGTTTATTTCCTTGATGAGGTCGCTTATCGTATTTTTGACGGACACATTGAGCATTATGGCTATATCCCCGAACTGCAGGTCAAGATCCACCAAAACGACCTTCTTTTTGGAAGACCTTGCTATGCCTACCGCAAGATTTGACGCGATCGTTGTTTTGCCTACCCCGCCCTTCGTGCTGAAAACGGTAATGATCTTTGACTTGATTTCCTCTTTGCTTTCCGGCGCGGCAATCCGCTCCCTTCTCCTGACCTCCATTTCCCAGGCCTTTAATACGGTCCGGTTCAGGTCGTCCCCCGAGAAGGGCTTGTTCAGGAAATCCCTCGCTCCGGCTGCCATGGCTTTTTTTATGTACTCCTGCTCGCCCTGCACCGACATTATGATTACTGTGCTTTCCGGCACGTTCATTGTTATTTCTTCCGTTGCCCTGATGCCGTCCATAACAGGCATGTTTATGTCCATCAGGATTATGTCGGGCCTGGCCTCCTTTGCTATGAACACGGCCTCTTCCCCGTTTTTCGCCTCGCCGATGATCTCTATCCTCTTTTCAAAAGACAGAAGCGTCTTGACATTACTCCTTGTTTCGCTTGAATCGTCTACCACTACTACTTTTACCTTCTCCATTGTTCAAATCCCCTCCGCCTTTCAGGGCTGTTTTGCCGCATTTACCGTATAAGAGCCTTTGGCAGGCACGGAATCCTCTCGGATGATGCCGGGAGTATTAACAATGTCCGTGTCGTCCACGCCTCTCAGAACCAGCCTGAGGCTGGCATACTCGGATGCATAGACCAGTTTTTCAGCATCCTGCGGGCTTACCGCCAGCGTCACAGTATTCGCAGCTTCATCAGTCTGTGCTTCGTTAGCCTGCGTATTCTGTCCGAAAGCCAATATCTCAACCTTTTGTATGATTATTTTCGTTATTCTCGGATAAACGGTTTTGGAATCCAGCTTTTCGACCTCTTCCTTTTCAAAGCTCCCCACAACGTCGACATAGTCTCCTGCCCTGATCTGGTTCGACACGCTGCTCTGTTCATTCACATTTATGCTTACGGCCCTCATTCCTTCGGATATTGCATATGAAAGCGAGGTGTTTTTTCCGTCGGCAAGCCTGTCAATGAGGATCTGTTCTCCTTCAACAACCGTTTCCTTTAGCCTTTTATCAACGATCTCCGATTTGTCAAGCACAGCCCTGGCATTTATCATGTCTGTACGTATGCTGATCTGCTTTATATCCCCCTCGGTAATTTTGTATTTTGGAGGCATTGTTTTTACCGCAACATATACCGCAGACGTATCCTCAACCACCGCAGGCTTCACCTCGGCCTTTTTCAAATATGCATATATAAGCAGCGACGTGAGCAGCGAAAGCGCCAGCGCTATGATAATCGCCTTTTTATTGACGGACTCCATAAAATATCTCCCCTTATTCGACACGCATAGCGGTCCTGCCGCTTAGATGAACCGGTTCGGGAACCAATGAGGCTATGATTGGCGTTATCAGGCTGTAATTATAATCTACCGTCACGACGACCTCATCACCTTTTTTTCTGCTCGACTGCAACGGGGATATCATCACAGTGAGATGGGAGGCGTCAAGCGCTCCTGCGGCGCTGCCGACAAACGCTCTGATTTCCGAATCCGTCCCTCCGACTGCAGCCTTCCTGGCGCCTTCCCTGGATGCGTTGCTGACTGTCAGATAATTGTTGAACATCAGCCCGAAATCGATGATACCCATCAATATAAGCAGTATTATCGGAAGCATCAGCGCGGTTTCCACCAACGACTGTCCCCTGCTGCTTTTCTTATGCATTTTTAAGCCTCCCCCTATAAAATTGCCCTATCTGTTTCCAGATAGGGCAATTACAAGCTTTAGTTCTGTAGCATTATGAACCTGTAGCTGGGGTAGCTGCTACATCCGTTGCCGCCCCGTCAATGATATCCCCGATATTGGTGAACAAATTCCTCAAGGGCTGATCAAGGAAAACAAATACAGCTATTATTAATACTGCCACTATGCCTATGATTAAGCCATATTCCACCATGCCCTGTCCCTTCTTACTTCCGAATCTTGCCTTCAAATAAGTCATGCATCCCATTAGCATTTCAAAATACCACCTTTCATAATATTATTCACATTTTGGTTCCCCGGCTGAATTTCATTTTCTGATTTTATTATAAGGCGGCTGCGGAAATTAGACTATCAGTCATGCGTCCTTTTATTTGTAATGAAATCTTCCTATTAAGCAAATAGGAAGATAATGATATCGGGGATGCTTCATCAAGGACTTCGGTACTATTGCCCTGCGACCTTGGTCTGTTGGCCCGTAAATGAAAAAAACCCGTCCGGAAGTCCTGAAATCAAACATTTCAGTCCCGGGACGGGCTTTGAATCGCTTTTTATATTTATGTTAAGGACTCAGGATTTGATATTGTGCTTGAAGGCGTAAATCGCAGCCTGCGTCCTGTCGGATACGTTCAGCTTCTTAAAGATATTCGACACGTGGTTTTTAACTGTTTTTTCGCTTATATAAAGCTGCTTCGCTATCTCCTTGTTTATCATGCCCTCGGCTATGAGCCCCAGGACCTCGATTTCCCTAGTCGTAAGATTGTTTTCTTCGCTCTTTTCCTTTTCATGGAGCGTGACCCTGTTGAATTCTCTTACGAGCTCCCTTGTCATGTTCGGCTGTATGTAGGACTGGCCGCTGTGCACATTCCTGATGGCCTCTATAAGCACCGCCGGTTCGGCGTCCTTGAGCACATACCCCTCTGCGCCCATCTGTAGGGTTTTAAAGAGATATTCCCTGTCCTCATGTATCGTCAGCACGATAATTTTGCTTGTCATCTTCTCCTGCTTTATTTCCTTAATGGCCTGCAGTCCGTTAGCTTCCGGCATATTGATATCCATAAGCACGACATCCGGCTTTAAATCCCTGGCGAGCTTGACGGCCTCATTGCCATTTGCAGCCTGTGCCACTACCGTTATGTCATTTTCCAGCTCAAGTATCTGTTTAAGCCCCTGCCTGATCAAAGAATGATCATCGGCTATAAGAACACTAATTTTGCTGTTCATTTGTATCCTCCTCTTCCTGTATAAACGGTATCACTATATTAAGACGGGTCCCTCTCCCCGGTTCGGAATGTATGTCCAATTCGCCGCCCAGCAGATCAATCCTCTCTCTCATGCTTATAAGACCGAAGCCGCCGCCGATGTCGCCGTTTTTTTCCTTGAGGCTTTCCATGTCAAAGCCCTTTCCGTCGTCATAAATGTAT
>JAEZJL010000427.1 GCA_023415815.1 Bacillota bacterium
ATACATTGTTATATGCTTATTTCAAAGTGACCGGTTATGAAGTGCTAACTTTTGATGAAAAGCTATCTAAATTGTTAAAGTAATAAAAATTCTTAAAAAATGTTCTTTCTCGGATTTTTCAATATAAATAAGGCCGCATCTATATTGTATGGCACTCACCTGAAAGCGCCACGGTGGCTTCCTTTTTCACCTCGCGGCAGAAGAGCCACAGGGAGGAATCAATGTCGGCCATTCCCGGAAGGTCCTTTGCCTCGACGGCGTCTTCAAGGGCGTCGGCGACCTGGTCGGTGTCTACGGTTATGTAGTGATGTACCGTCCCGAACTCCTCCGACATCCTTTTGACCCAGGGGGCGTCGCTGTCCGGCTGGAACAGGCTGGATGAGAAAAATTTATGATTATCCTTATAATCTATGGAAAGGGTATGAAGGGGCTTCCCCCCGTTTTTGCCGAACCACCCGGCAGCCAGCGCCGTGATGGCACTCGAGTCCAGCCCGCCGGAAAGAAAGGTGCAGACCGGCACGTCGGAGACGAATTGTCTCTGAATGGAATCCTTGACAAGTCTGCTCACCGTGCCGAGCGTAGTTTCAAAATCATCGGCGTGCGGATTGCTTTCAAGCTGCCAGTACCTGTGGATATGAACGCCTTTACAGTCAAAAGTCATGCAGTGCGCGGGCTTAAGCTCCGACACGTTTCTGAAAACACCGGCTCCGGGAGTCCTTGCCGGACCCAGTGCAAAGATTTCGGCAAGCCCCTCGGTCCCCAGCTCCGGCTTTACCATAGGATGGGCGAGCATCGCCTTGAGCTCGGAGGCGAAAATAAAGGAGCTGCCTCTCAAGGCATAGAAAAGCGGCTTCACGCCGAAGCGGTCCCTGGCCAGGAAGAGGCTTGAGTCCTTTTCGCTCCAGATCCCAAAGGCGTAAATTCCGTTGAGGCGGTCCACGCATGCAGGACCCCATTCGATATAGGATACGAGCAGCACCTCTGTGTCAGAATTACTGAGGAAGCGGTGCCCGCGGCTTTCAAGCTCGGCCCTGAGCTCCAGGGTATTGTAGAGCTCTCCGTTATATGTAATAACATAATCCCGGCCTCCCGCACTCCGCACCATCGGCTGGGAGCCTCCTGCCGGGTCTACGACCGTCAGCCTCCTGTGTCCGATCAGCACATGGGGGGAATGCCAGACGCCCGAGGCGTCCGGACCCCGTTTTTCAAGCCTGGCGGACATGGCTTCAATCACAGGCATGCCGGAGCTCAAATCATTCTCAAGGTCAATCCAACCGCTTATTCCGCACATAAAACCACTCCATCGCAGAGCAAAAGGAGCCGCCGTATGATGCGGCCGCCCTGCCTGCTGCTTTATTAATCTTATACCAGTATATGAAGCTGCAAAAAATCGGTGATTTATAAAATAGGCTGTTAGCTTCGCCTATTTTGGGTATATTTATTATGTGGAGTAACGAAGGTACTTAAAATATGATTATCGAGGTGAATAATTATGGTAAGCGACAGGATACAGAAGCTTTTGAACGAGCAACTGAACAAGGAGCTATATTCCGCATATCTTTATCTTTCCATCGAGGCATACCTTGAGGCGCAGAGCCTGCCGGGCTTCGCAAACTGGTTCCGCGTTCAGGCGCAGGAGGAAAGGGACCATGCGCTGATTTTCTTCAACTATATAAACAGGGTTGGCGGCAGGGTGAGGCTTGCGCAGATAGACGCCCCGCAGGTCGATTTCGAGTCCATTGGAGAAGCGCTTAAGCTGACCCTGGAGCATGAAAAATTTGTAACAAGCTCCATCTACGGAATCGTCGACGCTTCCATCGAGGAAAGGGACCACAAGACAAACTCCTTCCTGCAGTGGTTTATCACCGAGCAGGTCGAAGAAGAGGACAATGCCGATAAAAATGTCAGAAAATTCGAGCTTGTAAAGGGCGACGGCAAAGGCATCCTCATGATGGACGCCGAAATGGCCGCAAGGGTATACGTTCAGGCCGCCCCGCTCGCCGCCGGACAGGCCTGAGGAAGGAACAGAAATAAAAAGGCCCCGCGGGGGCTTTTTATTTTGGGGTTTTAGCTCGGAGCCCGTATTTTAGATAGAACTTCTTACTTGCGCAGTTTATTAATAAAACTTAAGACAATTTTAAAGGGAAAAGTTGGTTAATCCCTTTAGAATGTGCTACAATATTGCTACAAGAATGCTGCAATGGTATTTAGCATCTTATGAGCTGAAAAAGGGGATTTTATGCTGAATAAAGATATAATTCTCAGAGATTTGGAGTTAAATAAATTAGCAATAACGACATACGGAGTTAAAAAAATTGGGTTATTCGGCTCGTTCACAAGCGGTGGTAATAATGAAAACTGATATCAATGGCGGAATATAGCTGGACTTAGGGATATTATAGCCCATACTATAATTGTAGCATAATTTATACCGGAGGCTGATAAAAGCATAGCAGGTCCGGATCAAAACGTTTGGCAGAGGAGATAAGGAAATGAAAAATAACAGAGACAACAGGGAGTTTTTAAAAAGCGGCGACTGGGATAAGTGGAGAGAGACCGAAACCGACCAGAAAAAGAAAATACCGATGCCCGAGCTGCAAAAAAGCTATTCCGAGGGTGCGGTTAAGCTGGACCTGATCGGTCCTGAAAATTTTGCAGTGGGGAATGTGCCCTTTCTGGAGCTGATAGGCAAAAGAAAGAGCAGAAGAAAGTACACCCCGGATTTTTTGACTTTAGAGGAGCTGTCGTATTTGCTATGGTCGACACAGGGCATAAAATCGGAAAATAAATTATTCAGAACCGTACCGTCGGGGGGAGCCCGCCATTCCTTTGAAACATATCTGTATATCGGAAGGGTCGGGGATGTAAAACCGGGTCTGTACAGATATCTTCCGCTGGAGCACAAATTGCTGTTTTTGGCAGAGGATGTAAATTTGGCCGAAAAAGTGGCGGAGGCATGCAATAATCAGGAGTTTGTCGGCACGGGAGCCGTAACCTTCATATGGACGACGATACCCTACAGGACGGAATGGCGCTATGACGTCCTGTCCCATAAGGTGATCGCCCTGGATGCCGGGCATCTCTGCCAGAATCTTTATCTGGCCTCCGAATCGATCAACTGCGGAGCCTGCGCAATAGGGGCATATAATCAGGAGAAAATTGACAGGCTCATCGGTGTGGATGGAACGGATGAATTTACAATATATATCTCTCCGGTTGGAAGAGTAGAATCCGTAGAGGCAGAGGACTGAGGCTTTTTCCTGCCCAAGTGCAAAATGATTTGTTGCATATACCCCCGGACA
This sequence comes from Bacillota bacterium, assembly GCA_023415815.1. Taxonomy (GTDB): domain Bacteria; phylum Bacillota; class Clostridia; order Acetivibrionales; family DTU013; genus JAEZJL01. The sequence continues at coordinate 3,303 of JAEZJL010000427.1, forward strand.
ATAAAATAGTATAGTACAGGATGAATTACTTGATCGTTCCGTTTGGGGTATGCAATATGAAAATATATGTCTTGAACTTCCGGCGTATCCTGCTTTATATGCTGGTTATCGCCGTTGCGGTATTCATTGTTTCTGTGATCAGTCTAAAGGGCATGGATGCGCTGGGGGTTTTTTCGAGCGAGAGGGACCTGCCCATTTACTCGGTTGAACGCAGTACAAAGGTCGCTTCCATCACCTTCGACAACGCATGGGGCGATGACGACATCCCGGACATTCTCAATTCACTCAAAGAAGCCAACGTGAAGGCAACATTTTTCATCGTCGGGCAGTGGGCCGAAAAGTACCCGGACAAGGTCAGGATGATCGCGCTGGCGGGCCATGACATAGCGAACCATTCCTATTCCCATCTGCGTATGGGAACACTGGATCAGGCCAGGATCAAAAGCGAAATCCAGCAGGCAAACAGTGTACTGGAGAAGCTGGCGGGCTCTAAAATCGAGCTTTTCAGAGCACCCTACGGGGATTACAGCAACAGCGTCGTGGCTGCGGCGCGCGAGCTCGGCTGCTATACGATACAGTGGAATGTGGATTCCCTTGACTGGAAGCCCGATATCGACAAAGAAACCATAATGTCCAGGATACGCAGCAAAACGGTGCCGGGCTCCATCATACTTTTCCATAATGACACCAGGCATACCGCACAAATACTTCCGGAGGTCATTTCAACGCTGAAGGGAATGGGGTATGAGCTGGTGCCGGTTTCAAAGCTGATACTGAGAGAAAATTATATAATGGACAGCGAAGGCCGCCAGATGATCGCGGATTAGCGCAGCCGGCCCGGACTGTCGGAGTTTTTGGGCCAATACGGTCTGTATTAATAAAAAACAAAAAAACAGTACATCATAAAGCTATAAAATTTATTTCGAAACGGAGTTTCAGCAATGCTTATTGCAGGGATAATCGGCAGCGAAGGCAAGCTGCAGACCGCAGGTCTTATCAGCTCGATACTGACTTCAAAGGGTAAAAGGATAAGTGTTGTTGATTCGAAGAACCTGCTGGAGCTTGACCCGAAAAGGATAAGGGCCTATATAGGGGAGCTTGAGAAGAACAGCACGGACATTCTATTGTTAAAAGTCAGCATTGCCGATTTTGACAGCTTTATTTTAAACGATCTGCACTTCGATATCATGATCTATACCGACAGGGCCGAGAAACCCTGCGCGCCCGGACATCCGGCATATCCCGCGGGGATGGACAGGTTTTTTTCACTTATGGCCGACAAAGGGGTGTCGATAGTCAACGCCGACGACGGCGGGCTGCTCAGCCTCCTGCAAGGGCATAAGCAGCATGTTGTGACATACGGCTTCAATACAAAGGCCAGCATTACCACCTCCAGCGTCGGGGACTCCCTCCTTGAGGACAGCTTCATATGCTGTCTCCAGAGGACAATATCGGCAAGGAACGGCGCAGTTATAGAGCCCCAGGAGTACAAGCTCGAGCTTGAAAACGGAGGCTTCGACACCCACAGCGTACTTGCCGCCGCCTCCTTCGCCATCGTGAACGGCGTGGATCTGAACGGGCCGAAAGACACGCAGACCTTCAAAATGTAGAATAATATGCCAAAATAATATTCCAAGGGATTTTCAAGATGTCAAATATGTAATATAATATAAAAAGTAGTAATTTGTTATTATATGATATATAAAGTATTTGGGCGCCGGGATTGCTTGCACCCATATGTTTTTTGTTCCTATGCAGGATATTTGTTTTTTTTGTCGAAATCTTTTTAGAAGCGCTTTTAATTCTAAATTAGACCCTTTGCGAATAAATATACATTAGATAAATTTGTACAATATACATATGAACCTTGAGAGGAGAGTGGGGGTCGGATGGTCGGAAACATCATAGAGAACAACATGGCAACTATATCAGGAAAAGTGGTTTCCAATGTTGAGTTCAGTCATGAGGTTTATGGTGAAGGCTTTTACTATTTTATGCTGGATGTACCCAGACTGAGCGATAGCAGCGACAGGGTGCCCGTCACGATTTCGGAACGGCTTGCCAGCAAGGATAAACTGGTGATAGGCACTGTCATCGAGGTTGAAGGCCAGTTCCGTTCATACAACAGCTATAATAACGAGGGCAACAGGCTTCTTCTGACAGTCTTCGCCAGGGACATAACCTTCCTGGAGGATGAAAAGAAGATCAAGAATCCTAACCAGATATATCTGAACGGCTTCATCTGCAAACGCCCGATCTACAGGACCACACCCTTCGGAAGGGAAATCACCGACCTGCTGCTTGCCGTGAACCGGCCCTACAATAAATCCGACTATATCCCGTGCATCGCCTGGGGAAGAAACGCCCGATTCTCCGAGAACCTTGTCGTAGGAGATAATATAAAGGTCTGGGGAAGGATACAGAGC
>JAEZJL010000472.1 GCA_023415815.1 Bacillota bacterium
TGACAAGATTATCCATGATATTGCGGGTATGATGTTGCTGCGGCACGATAAAAATTTGTGCCGGTATGGCCGCTTTATAATAATTGCACTACTACAAATATCGACAGTATCTTTTATATATTTCAACAAAATTCTTTTTTAATTTCCACATTATTGATATAATAGTAGTATTATGTTATGACGCTTTGCAACCGTATAAAATTAAGGACAAGGGTGAATACAATGTTGAGAAAAATCCGGTACTCGTATAAGATAAGCCTGCTGGCGGGAGCAATAATTTTTATAACTATTGCGATCATTGTAGCCTCAGTATCGTACATAGTGCGCTCTAACAGTTACTCGCAGGCGCAAATGCTGGCCGAGCAGGTTTCGGTTTCAAATGCCAACGAGGTTGAAAATGATTTTAATATCGTCAATATTTTAAGCAAATCGCTGCTAAGGAATGTGGAGGACCTGCGGAAATCAAATCTTGCTACAAGAGATTATGTCATAAATCTGGAGAAGAACATACTCAGGGACAATCCCAACATTTACGGCGTTACGGTGGCATACGAGCCCAATGCGTTTGACGGCAGGGATGCGGAATTTGCGGGTGATGCCAAATATGGCGCCGAAGGCACATTTATTCCGTATATGACGCGGGACGGCGACAATTACCACGTTGAAGCGGCCTATAGCGAGACTACGGACATGAAGTGGTACGATATGCCGAAGAGCACGTCTAAAGCCTATCTGACAGAGCCCACCTCATATGAAGTAAACGGGAAGAATGTGCTGATGGTATCCATCGTAAATCCGATCATGGATAATGACAAATTCCTCGGCGTTGTTTCCCTGGATATCGAAATTTCATACCTGCAGGAGCTGATCAGCAAAATCAAGCCCATGGGCGGCTACGCGATTATTTTGACAGATCAGGGCACCTATGTGGCCAACGGCGCAAAGCCTGAAAATGTTGCGAAAAAGATAACCGATATAGACAAATCGGCGCAGAAGATCGTGGATACGGTAGCCTCAGGAAAGGACTATATAGCATATGAAAAGTCGGCTTCGACGGGGCAGATGTCCTTAAAGGTTTACAAGCCCGTCCACATTGACGGGATCGATACCTATTGGGCCTTTGCTTCGGTAATTTCAGGCGATAACGTATATGGGGTATACCATGAAATATTGCTCCTGGTTCTTCTGATAAGCGCCGGAACCTTACTGGCCGCGATATTCGTGGTATTTATTGCAGTAAGAAAAACGCTGAAGCCTGTAATAATAGCTTCGGAACATCTGCAGCAGTTTGCCGGCGCGGACTTCAGTCAAAAGATACCGGAGGATTATTTGAAGCATGATGACGAAATAAGCCATTTGCTCAGGGCGATCATCGTGCTGCAGGATTCGATGAAAAACCTGGTGCGGAATGTCATGAGCGAAACCAGAAATGTGGAAGGCCTGACGGCTGACTCGGAAAGGCATATACTGGATCTGAACAGGCTTATTAACGAGGTCTCCGCAGTGATGGAGGGGATATCCGCAGGCATGGAGGAAACGGCGGCGTCGGCGCAGGAGATGAACGCGACCTCCGTTGAAATAAGCGAGGCAATCGAATCAATAGCTGATAAGGCGCGGCAGGGCGCGGTATCGGCCGGCCAGATAAGGGAAAGGGCGGACAAGCTGAAGGGAAATGCCCGGGAATCACAAAAAATCGCGGACAGGGTGCGTTCGAATATTGAAGAAAAGCTCAGGGTGGCAATCGAAAATTCAAAGGCAATCGAAAAAATCAATGTCCTTTCCGAGGCTGTCCTCGGGATTGCCGTGCAGACCAACCTGCTGGCGCTCAATGCCGCCATAGAGGCCGCCAGGGCCGGAGAGGCGGGCAAGGGATTCGCCGTGGTGGCCGATGAAATACGGAAGCTGGCAGAGGACTCAAAGAAGACGGTCAATGAAATACAGAATTCCACAAAGGTGGTCGTATCCGCGGTGAATGACCTGACCGAAAGCTCGAACCAGGTATTGGGCTTTATGAATAATCAGGTGGTAAAGGACTATGAGCTGTTTGTACGGACAGGCGAAAATTACAGCCAGGACGCCGATTCGGTCAATACCCTGGTAAGCGACCTGAGCGCAACGGCCGGGCAAATCTCGGAATCCATACAAAGCATACTTGCGGCCATTAATGAGGTTACAAGGGCAACCAACGAAGGCGCTTCGGACATTTCAAATGCCGCAGGAAACATAAACAATGTTGTCGGGAGCGCCAGCAAGGTAATCATGCAGTCCGGCAAAATTAAAGATGGCTCGGATAAACTGCTTAAGCTCATGGCGGGCTTTAAAATAGGATGAGTACAGAGTATGATTCCTCTGTACAAAAAATAACATACAATTTACACTACCTGAATGCAGGAATGTCTGAATTTGAGTTATAATGTAATCAACATCAAAGCCTCTTCTATAAATGGAATGACACAAAAGAAGACCGGAAAGACAGCAAACAAAAGAAAATATTTCTTGAAAAAGAGCCCAAAAGGCTCTTTTTGCACTGTTGGGGGCAAAGCATGACGCAGCCCTTGAATGCGTATGGGAGAGAGATTTTGCAAATGCGCCGTGCGCGGATATTGCGGACGCTGTCGTATTAAATCGGCTGACAAGACCGGTATGGCTCTCCGGGCGTATTTTAAATTAAAAGCAGTTCACAGATGTTATTACATAAATCCGGCGAAAACAGACGCGCCCACTACCGTGAGAAGTCCCGACACCACGATGGCCAGACTGCTTGCGGCTCCTTCGATTTCACCCATTTCCATCGCCTTTGCCGTCCCGATCGCGTGTGACGCCGTCCCGATTGCCAGCCCTTTCGCAATCGGCTCCTTTATGCGGAACAGCCTGCAGATGCCCTCGGCCGCTATGTTTCCCAGAATCCCCGTCATAATAATCGCCGCGACGGTTATCGGCACAAATCCCCCAAGCTCTCTGGATACCTCCATGCCGATGGCGGTGGTAATCGATTTTGGAAGGAGCGTTACATACTGCTCATGCGTAAAGCGGAAGAGCAGGGAGAATAAAAATACACTGACAAGGCTGGACAATACTCCCGAGGCGATGCCGGCAAGTATGGGCCTGATATTCTTTTTCATAAGCTCAAGCTGTTGGTAGAGCGGTATCGCAAGGCATACCGTAGCAGGCGTCAGCAGATAGCTCAGATATTTGGCGCCGTTGTAGTAGCTGTCGTAATCCACGCGGAGAGCGACCAGGACAAGCATCACAAATATAACGGAAACCAGCAGGGGATTGAAAACCGCGCTTTTGAATCTTTTACGCAGAAGCAGGCCGAGCTGATAGCCGAAGAGGCTGACGGCCACCCCGAAAAATAGGGAATCACATAGAAATTTGCTCAACTTTTTTCCTCTTTTCCGATCGGATGATCCGCTGTGTGACACTACCGGACACAGCCGTTACAATGATTGTTGTCATAATTATGATAAAAACCGCCGGTATGAGGATGCCCTTCAATTCCTTGAAGGAGACCAGAAGTCCGACCGCCGCCGGTATAAACATCAGCGGCATGATTTCTACGAGGAAATTTCCCGTTTCCTTCACATGGCTGAGAGGGATTATTCCCGTCTTGAGAGCGCAGAACATCAGAAGCAAGCCGTATATGCTCGCGGGCACGGGTAAAGGGATTATATATTTGAAAAATTCCGCCACAAAAGTTACTGCCAGTATTATTGCCAGCTGGCGCAGATACCTCACCGTTATCATCTCCTAAATTGGTACTACCAATTTAGGATTATATAGCATATGCTCCGTTTGGTCAAGAGCGTCAAATGGCGTTACGGTTTTTGGGCGGTTTTAAGGCCGTTGTCTACGATGTCGTAGTGCGCGGCTACAGACGCCACGCCAAGACTCTGATCTTTGTGGAGAAGACTTTCGTAAATGCGTCTGTGCGATTCCATCAGCAATTGCCTGCCGCCATCCGCGCTCTGTCTCAGGACAAAATCTATCATCTGCTCGCAGGCGGTTGATAACGCCTGCATGATATTTATCATCAATTCGTTGCCCGAAGCGGCAACGATCGCGTAGTGGAACTCCTTATCCAGAGCGGGCTCATCAATTTTTCGGGAGCCTTCCATTTTCAATAAAAGCTCCTCAATGTGCGCCAGCTCGCCCTCAGTAATCCGGCCCATTGCCAGAAGCAGCGACTGCATTTCTATGGCGCGGCGCAGCTGGCTCATTTCTATATAATCGACCTGCTTTGCCAGGACCATCATGGACAGGGATTCCGAAAAGCTTTTTTCAATGTTCCCCGTAAGGTAGTTCCCCGAGCCCTGCCGGCTTGAGACAAGCCCCATATTGTCCATGGTCCTCAGCGCTTCCCGGATCGAATTCCTGCTCAGGCCCAGTCGCTCCGACAATTCACGCTCCGTAGGCAGCTTGTTTCCGATCCCCAGCAGCCCGGAAACGAGCTGCTGCCGTATATACCGTATAACCTTGAGATAAGCCTTGTTATCTGCATCCATACCAACACCCGTAAGAACATTTTCTCAATTTTATCATTCTTTCCTCTGCATTGAAAGCGCCAATTCCGGAAGCTTTATCTTGTGTTATTTTATGTTTTACAGGTATAATATGCTTGTCTGATTCACAAACACGCCTGATAATTTGGAGAAGGTGATTGAGCCCATGTCGGACATATTGATTGTTGAGGACGATATTGCTTTGAATAACGGCATCGCTATTTCTTTACAGCAGGACGGCTTTGCCTTTTTACAGGCTTTCAGCGTCAGGGAGGCCAGGCGGATGCTGAAGGACAATGAAGCCGATCTGATCCTGCTGGATATAAACCTGCCTGACGGCAGCGGCCTTGACCTCTGCAGGGAAATACGAAGCACCTCTGCGGTGCCGATCATCTTTCTGACGGCAAACGACCTGGAGACGGATGTGGTCACGGGCCTCTCCCTCGGAGGGGACGACTACATTACAAAGCCGTTCAGCCTCATGGTCCTGCGGGCCAGGGTATGCGCCGTTTTGCGCAGGACGGTGCAAGCCGCGGCTCCCGAAAGGATTGCTATCGATGATTTTATATTTGATTTTGACGAAATGCGATTTTATAAAAGCGGCCGGGAGCTTATTTTAAGCAAAACCGAGCAGAAGCTGCTCAAAATCCTGGTGATAAACAAAGGCGCCGTCCTGCCGCGCTCCCTGCTGGTGGACAAGATCTGGACCGACGGCGCGGAGTATGTGGACGAAAACGCCCTCTCAGTGGTCGTCAACCGCCTGAGGAGCAAGCTTGAGGACAACCCTTCCAAGCCGGATTATATTGAAACGGTCTATGGGACCGGCTATATGTGGGCGGTGAAAAAAGATGGGAGCGGTTGAAATAATCCTGCTGTCTGCGGCAGCGGTTTCCATCGCCGCCGCGGCAATTTATTCTGTATTCCGTCTCAGGGAAAAGGCCACCTTTGGCATAATGAACGACATGCTGGACAGCGCCATCAATAATGCCTACCAGGAAGCCTCCTACGACGAAACCCGTCTTTCGGCTCTTGAAAACAAGCTGAACCGCTTTCTTACGATGTCGAAATTCTCGGAGCTCAATATTTCCGAGGAGCGCAACAGGATCAAGGAGCTCGTTTCGGACATCTCCCACCAGACAAAGACCCCCCTCTCCAATATCCTGCTCTACGCCCAGCTTCTAAACGAGCAGCAAGGGCTGCCGGAGCATATACGGCCGCTGACGGCCGAGATCGCGGCCCAGTCGGAGAAGCTGAGCTTTCTGATACAGGCGCTTATAAAAGCCTCCCGGCTGGAGACAGGCATCATCCGTGTGAGCCCCGGGACTTCGAATGTCAAGGAGCTTATCGTCAATTCGGTAAACATAATAAAGGAAAAGGCGGATAGGAAAAGCATATCCCTGACGCTGTCCTGCGGAGAGGACCTGCGGGCCCGCTTCGATATGAAATGGACCGAGGAAGCCGTCGCAAACATCTTAGACAACGCTGTAAAATACACGTCTCCGGGAGGCGCGGTCACAGTATCGGCAACAGCTTATGAGCTTTTTATAAGGATAGATATCGCGGACACAGGGATCGGCATCGCTGAAGAGGAGATCAACCTGATTTTTAAAAGATTTTACCGGAGCCCTGCCGTCAGCCGGTACGAGGGCGTGGGGATCGGGCTCTATCTTGCGAGGCAGGTGCTTGCGGCCCAGGGCGGATATATCAAAGTAAAATCCGAGCCGGGAAAGGGCTCGGCCTTTTCGCTTTTTCTGCCGAAGGGCAAGGACGGTCCCGAAGCTTTCAAAACTGATAGATTTCCGAAAGAACCCTGAAAGAATCGTGTGCTATAGTCTGTACAGCAGGATGTACAGATTATTTTTACGGAGGGATTCTTAATGAATGTTCTTGAAACCATAAGCCTTGTCAAGCTGTACGGGAGGGAACCGAACCTTGTGAGAGCCCTGGACGGGGTCACACTTACGATAGAAAACGGAGAATTCGTGTCGGTCGTAGGCACCTCGGGAAGCGGAAAGTCCACGCTGCTGCATATGCTGGGCGGGCTGGACAGGCCGACGTCGGGGGAGGTCATCGTCAACGGCAGAAACATTTTTAGCCTCAGGGACGACGAGCTGACCATCTTCCGGCGCCGGAGCATCGGCTTTGTCTTTCAGAGCTACAATCTCGTGCCGGTACTTAACGTATATGAAAATATAACCCTGCCGATCGAGCTGGACGGAAACCGGGTGGATAAAAAATACATCGAAGAAATCGTCAATACGCTCGGTCTTGATTCAAAGCTGCAAAGCCTGCCGAACCAGCTTTCGGGAGGGCAGCAGCAGCGCGTGGCGATTGCCCGGGCGCTTGCGGCGAAGCCTGCCATCCTCCTTGCCGACGAACCTACCGGCAATCTGGACAGCCGGACAAGCCTTGATGTCGTCGGTCTTTTAAAGGTGACGGGCGGCAAGTTCAGCCAGACCATTGTTATGATCACTCACAATGAGGAGCTTGCCCAGATGGCGGACCGCAGGGTCCGCATCGAGGACGGCAGGATAGCGGGCGGTGAGCGCTCATGATGAGGGTAGCCAACCGGAAGGTCATATACCGCCTGACCTGGAGAAGCTTAAAAGCAAACAGGCTCAGGAATCTGACAGCCGCCAGCGCCATTGCCTTGACAACAATTTTATTCACGACGCTTTTTACAATCAGCGTCGGGCTGATGCACACCATCCAGAACGAAACAATGCGCCAGTCCGGCGGAAGCGCCCACGGCTCGCTGAAATACCTGTCGGATGGGGAATATGAAAAAGTAAAAGACCATCCCCTGATCAAAGAGATCGGATACAATGTTTCTGTTGGTACGGCGGACAATAAGGCGTTTCTCAAGCGGCACACCGAGATCTGGTATTCTACGGAAAAAGCCGCGGAGATCGGCTTTACCAGGCCTTCAAAGGGAAGGATGCCGGAGGCTTACGATGAAATCGTCGCAGACACGGTAACGCTCGATTTGTTGGGCGTGCCCCACGAGATCGGGCAAAAAGTAACCCTGGAGTATACCATCGAGGGAAGGAAGTACTCCCGGGAGTTTACCCTCTGCGGCTTTTACGAGGGCGACCCTGCTTTTCAGGCAGGAATGGTCCTTGTCTCGCGCGCTTTTATCGACAAGGAGCTCGCGGGCGTAACAAGAAATTACCGCGAGGATCACGATGCAACCGGTACGATCCGGGCGGATATCGTGTTTGCAAACAGCGGCGATATCGAGGGCAAAATCCGGCGGGTGATCACCGATTCAGGCTTCAGCCTGAACGAGAAGGACGCCAATTATTTAATGTACGGCGTCAACTGGGCATATCTGTCCACCAATTTCTCGCCCGATCCCCAGATGGTCGTCGCTGTGCTGCTTGCGGCAATACTTATCATCTTTACGGGCTATCTGATCATATATAATGTATTTCAGATATCCGTCTCCAGGGATATCCGCTTCTACGGACTTTTAAAAACCGTCGGAACCACTTCCAGGCAGCTTCGGAGCATTATCAGGAAGCAGGCACTTTACCTGTCCGCCGCGGGTATCCCCGCAGGACTCGCCGTCGGCTATCTCCTTGGAGTGGTGCTCCTTCCGTTCATTGTCAATGTGTCGGCTTACAAAGGGACTACCTCCGTTTCGGCGAATCCGGTCATCTTTGCGGGCGCTGTGGTTTTTTCGCTGATTACCGTATTTATAAGCTGTCGGAAGCCCGGAAGGATGGCTGCGAAGGTTTCTCCCGTGGAGGCTGCCCACTACAGCGGAAAGGCGTACAACCCGAAGCGCGCATCGAGGAGATCGGAAAACGGGGGAAGGCTTCACAGGATGGCGCTGCGCGGGCTTAGCCGCGATAAGAAGAAAACGGTGATCGTGGTGATCTCCATGTCCCTGAGCCTGGTCCTGCTCAACTCCGTCTATACCCTTTCGAAGGGCTTCGATATGGATAAATATCTGAGCAAATTTGTCAAAACCGATTTTCTGATCGGACACGCCAATTATTTCAACGTGCTCAACGGCTTTCACCTGAAAACCGACGCCCTCAGCGAAAGCTTCATCGGCGCCGTCTCCTCGCAGCCGGGCTTTGCCGGCGGGGGAAGGATATATTACCAATTAGGGCGGAGCACCATCCATTACACGGGCAACTCGGAACGGGTCGACCCGCAGGCCGGTACGGAGCAGGATCTGCAGCTGTTCGGACTGGAGGATTTCCCGCTCGCTCAGCTCGACATTGTCGAGGGTACGCTTGATATTGATAGGTTCAAGACCGGAAAATACATCATCGAAGGGATGATGGACGACGACTACGGCAATATCTTCTGGGAGAGGGGCCATTATTCCGTGGGCGATACCGTCAGGATAACGAACGAGAGCGGGACGCACGAGTATGAGGTCATGGCGAAGTGCAGGATGGACTACAGCAACCATGTCAGGTATTGGGGCGATTTCGGCTTTTACCTGCCTGCGGGCGAATTCCGCTCCATCGTGCCCGAACCCGTCGTCATGAGCTATCCGTTCGACGTGGACGACGCTCATATGGACGCCATGGAGACGTTCGTAAAGAACTATACTGAAAAAGCGGAGCCTCAGATGGATTATGAGTCCAAGCTTTCGTACGAGGGAGAGTTTGTAAAATTCCAGAACATGCTCCTATCGATAGGCGGCACGCTGAGCTTAAT
>JAEZJL010000480.1 GCA_023415815.1 Bacillota bacterium
GCCACCAGGAGCTTGTGAAGGGGTTGACCACTGAATTTTCGGGGCCCCAGCTGGCTATAATAGAATTGACCCACTGGTATGACCTGGTGCTGCTGCTGGGACTTATAGCCCTGTTTTTTGCAAAGCCATTGTGGGTAGGTATATTAATAGCTCTTGCCAGCTATGCGCTTGAGCTTGTGATAGACAACATCAGCGCCAGAATGACCTGGAGATGGATGATAAAAGCCACATGGCTGGTTGGAATAGGAGCTGCGCTGACGAATGTAATATGGCTGTACATGAGGATTCGTTGAGCGGCGCGGCGGACCGATATAGATTTTTTAAGGTAGGTGTGATCCGATGGGAATTATAAGCAAGGCAAGAAAAAGATCTCCGTGGGTTGTGCATTTTGACTGCAACAGCTGCAACGGATGCGATATAGAGACTCTGGCATGTCTGACGCCCATGTACGACATCGAGCGCTTCGGCATCGTGAACGTGGGCAATCCCAAGCATGCGGACGTCCTTGTTGTCACCGGCTCGGTCAACAACCGCAACGTGCGTGTCCTCAGAAACCTGTACAATCAGATCCCGGACCCGAAGGCCGTTGTAGCGGTGGGCGCTTGCGCCTGTTCCGGCGGCGTCTTCAGGGAGTGCTACAATGTAATCGGCGGCATAGACAAGGTCATTCCCGTCGATGTGTATGTACCGGGCTGCTGCCCGAAGCCGGAGGCCATTATCGACGGTATCGTCATGGCCGTAGGGAAATTCGACGAAAAGGCTGAAAAAATGAAGAAGCCCCACAAGGGCGAGGCTAACGAAGATAAAAGCTCTGTTGGCGCAAGCCAGGATGGAGGCAACACATGATAGAAAATATTTCCGACCTGCCGCTCGAGCTGCTCCTGGGAGAGGTGCAGAAGCTGCATTATGAGGACTACAGGTTTGTTACCATAACCTGTGTGGACAACAACGACGGCAGCTCAGACATGATATACCATTTTGACATGGACCTCCAGCTCAAAAATTACAGGGTCAGGGTCACCAGGGATGAAGAAATTCCAAGCATCTCAAAGATATATTTCTGTGCGCTTCTGGTGGAGAACGAGATCAAGGAGCTGTTCGGACTGAACATAACAAATATAGCCATAGACTACGGCGGCCATATGCTGCTCTCGGACGGCGCGCCCGATATGCCTATGTCAAGGCAGCAGATAACGATAGTAAAAAAGGGGGAAGAATAAAATGGCTAAGACGGTTATACCCTTCGGCCCCCAGCATCCCGTACTGCCGGAGCCTCTGCATCTCAAGCTTGTAATGCAGGATGAAAAAATAGTCGAAGCTATCCCGGCGATAGGCTACGTCCACAGGGGCCTGGAAAAGCTGACAGAACTGAAGGAATTTACTCAGAACACATATATCGTAGAACGCATTTGCGGCATATGCAGCTGTATGCACGCGCTGTCCTACTGCCAGGGAATAGAAAGCCTGATGAATATAAAGATCCCCGACAGGGCTCGCTTCCTCAGAGTCATCTGGGCGGAGCTCCACAGGATACACAGCCACCTGCTGTGGCTCGGATTGCTTGCGGATTCCTTCGGTTTCGAAAGCCTCTTCATGCAGATATGGAGGAACCGGGAAAGAGTCATGGACATAATGGAGGAAACCGCTGGGAGCAGGGTCATCATTTCGGCCAACACCATCGGCGGGACCAGGCGCGATATTTCAAAGGAGCTGCTGCTTAAAACGAAGGTAGTGATTGAAGAAATAAAGGAAGACATGAAAAGGATAGAGCATGTATTCCTTGACGACTATACGGTAAAGCACAGGCTTGTGGGCGTGGGCGTCCTTGATAAGGAAACCGCCTATAAGCTCGGTACGGTGGGGCCGATGGCAAGGGCGAGCGGAATAAGCCAGGATCACAGGACCACAGGCTATGCGGCTTATGGCGAGCTTGAATTCGAGCCTGTCGTGCTGCAGGACGGCGACTGCTATGCCAGGACTGCGGTAAGGATGAAAGAGGTATATCAGTCGATAAGTCTTATCGATCAGGCAATCGATAAGCTTCCGGACGGAGAGATTGCCGCGCCCTTTAAAGGCAATCCCAACGGAGAGGTCATCGTAAGGGTTGAGCAGCCCAGAGGCGAGGTCCTCTACTATCTCAGGGCCAACGGCACAAAAAACCTGGAGCGCATGAGAGTCAGGACGCCTACCTTCGCCAACATACCGGCGCTGCTCCATATGCTGCCCGGCAGCGAGCTGGCGGACGTCCCGGTCCTGATACTGACAATAGACCCGTGCATAAGCTGTACCGAAAGGTGATAAAAAATTGGAGGATTGCATATGTTTGACATGCTGGGCAATATACTGAAAAATGTGTTTTCAAAGCCCGCCACCAGGATGTATCCCATGGAAAAAAGGGAGACCTACAAGGATGTCAGGGGCCAGATCGGTATAGAAATAGACAATTGTATCTTCTGTGGCATCTGCAGTAAAAAGTGCCCTTCGAATGCGATAAACGTGAACAAGAACGATAAGTCCTGGGAGATAGACCATTACAAATGCATCATATGCAATGTATGCAAGGAGGTCTGTCCGAAGAAATGCATCCTTTCCAGCGAGGCGTACAGGCCGTCGTCCTATGCCAAGGAGAGCTCAAAGCATGTCCAGCTCCCCAAGGTGGCGGCGCAGGACCCGGCAAAGGAAGAGCTTCCGAAACAGTGATTACCGAGGCCCGGGATTGGATCCCGAGGCCTTTTTAATAATTTCAAAAGCCGCCGTCTGCGCGGCAGGGACATTTATTCAGGAGAAGCAGCAATGCATGAGTACGCAGTGACGCAGAGCATCGTGGATATTGCCGTAAAAGAGGCCGAAAAAGCCGGAGCTTCCAGGATAAGCGAAATCCGGCTTGTCATAGGGGACCTGTCTTCAATCATAGACGAGTCGGTAAGCCTGTATTTTGATATCATAAGCAAGGGTACCGCTGCGGAAGGCGCCAGGCTGGTCTTTAAAAGGATTCCCGCGAGATTCGCCTGCCCTGCCTGCGGGCTGGAGTACGACAAGCCGGAGAGAGGTTTCGAATGCCCCGGCTGCGGCAGTACCGGAAGGCTGGCGGGCGGAGGCAAGGAGTTTTATATAGAAAGCATGGAGGTGGATGACTGATGGAAGTCAGGGTAATGAAAAACATCATGGACGTCAACAACAAAATAGCGGATGAGAACAGGGCATTTTTTAAAGAGAAAGGGATTACGGCCATCAATGTCATGGCTTCCCCCGGCGCAGGCAAAACAAGCATAATCATGAAGCTTATAGAGCTGCTCGGGAAAGAGGTCGGCTTCGGCGTAATAGAGGGCGATATCGCTTCGAGCATAGACGCCCAGAAAATAGATGCCATGGGCATTCCCGTGGTGCAGATAAACACCGGGGGCGGCTGCCACCTGGACGCTAACATGATCCGGACGGTGGTTACCGAAACAAAAGCCTTTGAAAACAGCGTCCTTTTCATTGAGAATGTGGGGAATCTTGTCTGTCCGTCCTCCTTTGACCTTGGGGAAAGCGTCAAGATGGTCATCGCCAGCGTACCCGAGGGGCACGACAAGCCGTATAAATACACCTCGATGTTTGAAGCCGCGGATATCGTGATTCTCAACAAAATAGACCTCATACACTACATTGATTTCGACATTGAGTTTTTCCGCAAGGGCGTCGAAGCGATAAACCCAAAAGCCGAAATAATCGAAATTTCCTGGCGTACCGGCACAGGTCTCGACAAGCTTGCGGAGCGGATCAAAGGCTATGCCGAAAAGGGCTGAGGCTGCCGTATAAGTCGGTTATACCGACTTTTCAGTATCGACCGCGGAAGTTGCAAACTGAATAAAGAATAAATAAAAAATATGACGCTTCACGGTCATATTTTTTATTTATAGATAACACGAAATGTAAAATATTATAAAAAATAAATAATTGATTACAAAATATGACAAAAATTGTATTGATTTTAGTGTAAAATGTTAATAAAGATGAAGACAAGCTCAATAATATTTACCTGGTATAGCCGTGCGCTTTAAGCAGTGCCCGGGCAAATCATGAGCTGCCGGAGCGTATTCAGGTTATAGGGAGAAAGTAAATGATAAGGGGGTGATATCTTGAATAAGAATATCAAGCGTATACTAACCTTAATCCTTGCCCTCGTCGTCGCCATGTCCTTCAACTTCGCATCATTCGCCCAGGAAGTGATTCCGGGCGCAAACGGGACCCATGGCGTCATAATACCGATGGCTGCGATTTGCGACTATTGCAACGAAGGAGTGCTGCTTCCGCATACCACGTATACTCCCTGGCTGTATCAAGGATTCACAAGATGCACGACACATATCGACTGTGTTGTAAAAACATACAGCAGAGAGGTTACGACTACTTATAAATGCAATAACTGCGGACGCGGATTCAGCACAACGTACACGGATTACAAAACCGAACATGTACACATATAATTCTCGCTTAGCGGCAGCTTCACACACTCTCTCCCCATGAGAGTGTGTGAAGCTGATTTAGCCTGGACAATTGTTTCAACGCAGTTATACCGGGGCTATTGAAATTCATGGGCGCGTCAATGAATGCTGCACACAGCATCAGCCCTCATCATAAGTTTTTCATTATCAGATAAAGGTTCATCATAGTCTGATTTGAGACCCGTTTGATTTTCTTACCTTATTCGGTAATCTTGCTTACAATATCAATTAATGGGAAATTACAGAAAAAAATTTCCCGCAATTTATTATCTGTATAAAACCACCTGAGGATTGAATTAAGGCGGTTTAAATAGATAATATCCGAATTAATGTATTACGCTGCCATTGTCTTAATTTGTTGCTTATAATAGAAATTATTTACATGGGATATTTTATGTTATATAATTGTGTTGAATTATAGATTTATTGCATTGCGAAAAATGCGATTATGTGATGTAAGGTGGTTAATAAATGGATTGGCCGAATATAAGTAATACTATGATAAACTTTATTGTAATTTCCATACCGGAAGAGATTTTTGTTATCTATTTTTCATTGCTGATTCTTGGAAGAAGGGAATTCATCAAGTTGACGGCAGGTAACCTACCGCGATTCATAGCCTGCCTGATACCAGCGGCATTAGTACCCAACCTTCTGAGAACACTCTTGCCGCAGGTAACAGATTATTTGATGCCTATTGGCATTGTATTCATCTTTTTATTAATCGTATCCATCTATAAAATCACTGATAAAAAAGAAATACTAAGAGCATTTGTTGGTGCAAGCCTTGGTATTATTGCAATAATGTTGGCCCAGTTGACATATATTCCGCTGCTTATGCTTGGAACGGGCTTGAGTATTGACGATGTAAATAATTCGCCGGGTTTGCTGTTTATCTGGACATTGCCGGAAAGAACAATGGAGTTTTCGATATTAGTACTTTTTACAGTCAGAAAGAGCATGGCTACCAGGGTCAACATTCTCTCCATACTTTCTAAGAACAAGCTGGTCGCGTCAATAACCCTTTCTCTTTTGACGTTTAATGTTGCATTCCTTGCCATCATGGGCAAGCTGATTTTCTTTGACAATATACTAAGAGGCGCTTCGCTGCTTAATACAATATTGCTAATCTCGCTTGTTATAATGTTTCCAATTATGAATATCTCGCTGATATTCATTGTGATTTACAGTATCTTCTACAGATATTCCATACGATTGCTGCTTTCAAAGGAGAAGATAAAAACACTTATAAACGCACTCGCCATATACACGGAAGAAAAAAATTATAGCAAGATCAACAGCCTGGTGACCGATCTGCATAACCGGGTCGATTTTCTATAAATCCATATTTCATACTACTAAT
>JAEZJL010000234.1 GCA_023415815.1 Bacillota bacterium
TCATATGCCTGAGCTTTGCCGGATTTGCCGTCCCGTATAAAATCTTCACGTTAGTCCTCTAATAAATTAAATGTGTTTTTACATCATAAATTGTATCAGCGGCCCGTTCCCCGGGCCTCGTCTCTGATAGCCATACATTCAGCGGCTTCCCGGCCTTCGGGCAATAATTATGCCCGAATCTTTCATAATCCTTATGCTCCCGTTCTTCTCCATTAGCGCCGAGATATATTCCTTAAAATCCTTTTCCCTGTCAGGAGTCAGAATGTCGGTAACATTGCCGAAGCCCTGCGAGGAGAGGACATAATCCGCCAGCATACCGGCTTCCGTGACGTCCAGCGAGTCCTCGTATCTCAATACGCTGATGCCGTCGAATAATCCCTTCAACTGCTCCGCGCCATTCTCAAGCCCGAAATCATATGCGGGAGCATCGGCAGGATAGCATATTTTCTTATCAAAGCCATGGACCAGCGCAACAAGCTCTTTCATATGCCCTGCTCCGATAGTAGTGGCATAAAAAGCGCCGTCTTCCTTTAATACTCTATGGATTTCAGAAAGTGCCTTCTTTCTGTCGGGAACATGGTACAGCATGTGATTGGCTATAACGATGTCAAAGGACTTATCTTCGTACGGTATGCTCTGGGCGTCTATGACACGGAACTCAAAGCCCTCGGACACTTCCTTCAGATTCAGTGCGGCGGCCTCCGCCATGCCGCTTGAGAAATCCGACAGGACGGCATGAAGCCCGGCAGGCTTCCTATCGATGTTTGACTTCCATAAATCGCCGTTTCCGCAGCCAAGCTCAAGCACCCGGCTTTTACCGGCAAAATCCAGGCGGTCGAAAACCCATCGGCTCCATCCGTACTTATTGGCGCTGAATCTCTTGTGCAATTCGATTCTTGAATTCAGATTCTTTGCCGTTGAATACTGGGTCGAAACATTTTCAGTGGCATTTGTACCGTAGCTGCTCATATCATGTCACACTCATTTCCAATATACTTAACTCCCCGCTCTTTTCCGTCAGGTCAAATACCTGCCTTTAACGGATTTCCCCACAGGCAGCCTATAGCTCCAAAACCATTTCATACTGGTCGACCATATGTTCAAATCCTGCCGCATAGCAAAAATCCACCAGCGTTTCAGACCCGGCATCTACGTTAATGATCGCAATCCTGTTGGATTCAGTGCTTTTTATCAAATCCGACAGGATGCATTTTGCAATCCCTCTGCGCCTATATTGCTTATTCACGGCTATCTGAGGAATATCGCCGGTTTCTCTGTCAATAACGCCATAACCGGCAATGTCAGCATCGGAGTATACCACAGAGTATGCGAAGGTGTCAGGTACGGCATTGATGGAATCAATTGAGTTCTGCCAGGAAGGCAGGGCATCCCAAAAAGTCCTGATTTGTCCCCACATGACCTCATCTATTTTATCAAGCCGTCTCGTTTGATAGGGCTCATGAAGATGAAATTTACTCTTCTCCATCAGAAAGCATGTAAAATCCCTCGTAACCTCAAACCCTTGCTTTTTATAAATATTCACGGCGGGTGTGTTTGACTGAATGACTTCAAGCAGATAGCACTCCGCTTTTTTCAGCTTTACAAGCTCCCTGACCCGTTCAAACATTCCGCCGGTTATGCCCTTTTTTCTATGCCCGGGGACAACAGCCGTCCCAAGGTCATGCACGGTAAGCCTGCCGTCCCATTTTCTGAGTCCGTTGAAAATGAAGCCGACCAGAGCCCCGTCCTCAAACGCCCCCATCGATATCCCGGGAATATAGCCCTTCCTTTCAAGCATTTTTTGGAATTTCCGGATAGGCATATCCATTTTTACCTGATAGTCCAAAAATGCATTTAAAAAAGCTTGATGCAATGTTTCAACTTCTGTATTCTCAAGTGTTTCGAACCGATACATACAATCCGCCTTTACATGAAAATCCGATTATATTCGCTTTTTTTCCTTCGTAATTTTATGCCATTTTATCAAATATGTGAGCGGGAGACAAGAGGGCCCTGTAACGTTTTTATGTATTCAGCCACACCCTCTACACCGTCGATAATGTCCACCTTGCATTCCAGCAGCCTCGCGTGGCTCTGATGCCCGTTGGACACGAGCAGGCAGCGGCAGCCCAGCTCCCTTGAGACTTCATAGTCATGGATCGTATCTCCGATCAGCAAAACATCCTCAGGCTCAAGTCCCAGGTCCGCCATGAGCTCCCTTCCTCTGCCGACCTTGCCGGCGGCATAGTGGTTGTCCAGCCCCGCCACCTTTTCAAAAAAATCTCTTATCTCCAGCCTGCGCAGGATTTCATTCAAATCCTGCTCCTTTGTGGCCGACAGAATGGACTGGCCGATGCCCATACTCCTGATATATCCCAGCGTCTGTGTCACTCCGCCGTGCAATCTGACTCCGTATTTTTCGGAATTGAATTCCGTTATATATTCAACGGCAAGCTCTTCAAAGGGCTCTCTGCTGAAATCAAAGCCGAGCCGGGCATAGTAATCCCTCACGGGGAAGACGAAAAACTCCCTGTATTGCTCCCTATCCAGCAGCGGCATCCCGCGCTTCGTCATCAAGGTGTTCATCGACTCGACAACGATGCCCACATCGTCCAGCAGCGTGCCGTTCCAGTCCCATATTATATGCCTTAAGGCTTTCTCACACTTTACGTCCATTATCCGCACCTCCATATTCGAACTTTACGCCGCAGCCTTCAGAACATTTGTTCGTATCAATATTATAAAATAGCGGACTGCTTTTGTAAAGAAAATTTGATGAAATATCTGCGCCGCTCATGCCATAAAAAATCGGAAGAGAACCCAGACGATTGCCGCATCCGCCAGAACAGCCGCCGGCACTAGCAGCCTGAAGCTCAGATGCCTCGTTTTATGGCGGAAGGCATACATTCCCGAAAGAATTCCGGCGCAGCCGAACAAAAAAGCGCAGGAAAACAGCGTCTTCTCGCTGATGCGCCGCTTTTTGCCCTGCGCTCTGCGCTTGTCGATCCCCATCAGAATAAAGGTTGCCAGGTTCCAGACAGCCAGGGCTATTATTAGCAAGGTGATATGATCCATTGAATACTCCGTCGCTTCACATATTTTTCTTACATTTTACCATTGACCGCAAGCTTGAAATTTCTGAAATAATTACCTCCGGCATTGGTATATATGCCGATATACTCGGAGCCTTCGCCTGGTATAACAAGCTCCTGGGTCCTTATAAACGCATCGTCCAGATAAATGTCGGCCTTGCCGTTATCCCTGACCACTTTCATTTTATGATACCTTTCCATATCGATTTTTTGATCGCCCTCCGACGTCCCGGACCTGTCCCCATAGCCAAAGGCAACGAGGTTTGAGAAATCAGGCCTCGGGCTCAGATAATCCAGGCCGACGAACATTCCGACCCTCCCCGAGGTATTCCTGTAATCGGCATACTTGCCTGTTCCGGACGCCTTGAATTCAAATTCAACGGTATAGCTTTTTATATCCCGGTAGTGCTTTTTATTGAGAATAAGGTAATTCCCGCTTGCGGCTCCGATATAAGGTATGGAAACGAAGCCGTTTTCACCTGAAGGCTCAAAGGTGTAAACGTTCGGTTGGGTAACGCCGTCTTCAGGCTTCCAGTCGTCGCCTATCTCACCGGCAAGAGCGTCGGCAAATGCTTCCTCAGCCTTTGACTCTATCGTTATCGTACCGGTTTTGGGGTCCCAGCCCACTTCCTTCCCCAGCGCTTCTCCGGCATACTTCAGCGATACATATGTTCTTCCGTTATAAACAAACGGCTTCATGTCCTCAGGCGGTATCTTCTCGACCCCGTCAAACACAATTTTTTTAACCAGGTCAAAGTTCACAAGGATACTCTTAAGCGTACTATCGGCGGAAACCGCTGACACAGCGGCAGTTGTAACGGCTATGCCTGCAAAGAATCCGATAAGCACGCTTCTCAATTTAAATCTTTGCATAAATTGGCCCCTCTTTTCCCAAAGCACTATAGCTTCAGTTTGTATTTCAACTCCCGCCCTATGCAAGCTACGGCCTGTCTGATATCGGAGTCGCTTATATTGCAAACGCACAGGCGCAAGCCCTCGGGATGCTGAAAGCCGTCGATGTAGCTGCTGTCTGTACTGCTTACAAGCACCCCCTGTTTTATAAGAAGCCTTACAAGTGTTTCCGAAGAAACGCCCTTGATTTCAATATAAGCGTAAATGCCTGTGGCTGGAATATAGCATTTGACCATGCTGTCCGGCAATTTTTTGCATTCCTCCCGGAGAAGGTTCATTTTCTCCGCATAATGCTTTTTTGTCCTTTGCACGTGATGCCTGTACATACTGCTTTTAAGATAGATTTCCAACGTCCCCTGCGTAAGGACGGGAGTATTCAAATCAATGCTGCGTTTGTACTCTAAAAACACATTATGCAATTTGGGCGGCAGTATGCACATCCCTAAGCGCAGTCCGGGCAGCAGGGTTTTTGAAAAGCTCCTTATATGGACGATCAAGTCCTGCTCCCCCATCGCATGCATCGAATCCGCCTTCGCATCAAGCTCAAGATCCGCCACGTAATCGTCCTCTACGATGTAAACGCCGTATTTTTTAGCCAATCCGGCAATCTGCTTTTTCTGAGAACGATCATAGCAGAATCCCGTAGGGTTCTGGTATCTGGGCATGGTATAGAAAAATTTTATATCACCCTGCTTAAACAGCGATTCCAGTTCAGCCGTATCAATGCCGCCGTTTGTTCTCTCAATGCCGATCACCGGCGTTTTTGTGCATTTCATCACCTGGAGCATCACGGAGTAGGTCGGCTGTTCGACAAGAACCTTTGTACCGCCTCCGGGAAAGGGCATGGCTCCCAGGATATACAACGCCTGCTGCGAGCCGTTTGTGACAAATATATTCTCCGGCCTTGTAAAGATATTGAAGTTCGTCATATGTTTGACCAGAGCGTTTACCAGCTCGGGCATACCTTTGGGGGAAGAATATTCGAACAGCTTTTTCTCGTACAGTACGACGGCTTTGTTCATGCAATGGTAAAAATCCTTGTAGGGATTTATGCCGTCAGGCGGACACGCTGTGGACATATCCATCAGGTGACTGCCGCTTCCCGGCTTTTCAACGGATTTCACCACATAGTAGCCGCTTTTGGGAATGGCATAGATTAAATGCTCCGACTCAAGCTGCCTGTAGGCCTTCACAATCGTATCGGAGTTATAGTCCAGTTCCGCGGCTAACCCCTTTACGGAGGGCAGCTTTCCACCGGGCCTGTATATGCCGGAATATACCCTCTCCCTGATCAAATCGGCGGCGTTTATGTATTTATAGCTCATATGACCCGCTTTCTATACCGGTATACTTTGAAAATCCTGTACTGGTTTACTCGCCCAGCCCCCTATTATAATTAGTATATCACAAACAGGAAAGGAACAAAATTGCAATGAAGGAGCTTCCATTTACCCATGCACGGCTGGAAAGCATTGCTTCGGAATATCCGACGCCGTTTTATATTTATGACGAAAAGGCGATCCGAGAGAATGCAAGGCATCTGAAAAAGGCGTTCGCATGGAATATCGGCTACAGGGAGTATTTTGCGGTCAAGGCCGCGCCGAACCCGTACCTTCTTCAAATCCTAAGGGAAGAAGGCTGCGGCGTGGACTGCGCTTCCGAAACGGAGCTGCTGCTGGCAGAATTCTGCGGCTTTTCGGGCGGGGAGATCATGTTCACCTCCAATGCCACGCCCGCCCGCGAGTATAGGAAGGCAAAAGAGCTGGGCGCGATCATCAACCTTGACGATACGGGACATATCGATTTTTTAAGCGCCTGCGCCGGAATACCCGAGCTCATCTGCTGCCGCTATAACCCGGGCGCTGAAATAATGTACGATGGGAAATGCATTTTGAACTTCAAGGACAGCAAATTCGGCTCCACAAAAGAGCAGCTTGCCGAAGGCTTCAGGTATCTCAGGCAGTTGGGGGCCAAACGTTTCGGAATCCATGCCCAGTTTGGAGCCCACAGGCGAGAGGCCGGGCATTTTGGCCGAAATATACGCATATTGTTTGAACTGGCGGCGGAGCTATACCGCGAAACAGGGATAAAGGCGGAATTCATCAACTTCGCCGGAGGACTGGGCATCCCCTTCGGCCCGGATGAGGCCGCCGCCGACATTCAGGCGGTCAGTCTCAGCATCCGGCAGGCTTACGACGAAATCATCACCGGCGCGGGGCTGGATCCTGTTCCGTTGTACAGCGAGTTCGGAATCTACATGACCGGGCCGTACGGATATTTTGTTTCATCAGTGCTTCATGTAAAAAAGACGTATAAGAATTTCGTCGGACTTGACGCATCTACCAACAGCTTTATGAGTCCGTTGAGGTATAACGATTATTATCACATTACCGTTGCCGGAAAAGAAAATGCCGCCCGCGATCAGATTTATGACGTAACAGGCGCGCTTTGCGAAGGAAGGGACAGATTTGCCGTCGGCCGACCGCTTCCGTGCATTGAGCGGGGAGATTTGCTTGTGTTCCACGACGCCGGCGCATATACCTACAGCCACAGCCACACCTTCAACGGAAGGCTCCGGCCGGCCGAGCTCCTTCTTCGCACGGACGGCTCCGTCAAGCTGATCCGCCGCACCGAGACGCCTGCGGATTATTTTGCAACTCTGGATTTTCCGGTGTAACCGGGAGGACGGAGCGCCTCAGGTCAGTCATTGGGGTCGGAGCTCCAGTTTTCGAGGCTGCCGTTTATGCTGAAGGGCAGCCTCTTATCCCTGATGTAAACGGTATTTTCATCCGGATAAGTGCAGATGTCGCCTGTTTCCCTAGTGCCAACATCAAGTATCTGCAGGATTTCTTCCCCGTTGTTTATGAATTGGTGGGCAATATCCCTTCCGGCAGGCTTTGAGACGACGTCGCCCGGCTTGACCGGCATTTCTTCCCCGTTAATCCGCAGTATCCCCGTACCGCTCATTATAAGAAAGAATTCCTCCTGCTTTGAATGGGAGTGATACTTTGCGCTTCTGGCGCCCGGCTTCACATAGTCGATATTGACATAGAGCTTTTCACTTCCCAGCGCGTCGCCTATGCATACCGTTTTCATTTTCGACAGAAAACCTGGGTCGTCGATATACTCTTCAGGAATATTATCAATGTTAGTCAGCCTCTTCATCCGGGACTCCCCTTTCAAATCCGAATTATAACGGATAATATTTTATTACAAAACAACTCAATTAGGAAAATAAAAAAACGTTATATTCAAATATTATCACGGCGTGCAAACCGATAATACCTGTCTTTCGCCGCCTACGGTCCGGCAAATCACCGGGCTGCATATTTCACAGGCGTTAAGGATTCTCTTCATAGCGATCGATTCCACACATTGTTCTTGAATGTATGGTTTTTTTGTAATATAATTTAATATTATATGGAATTATCAAGAAAAATATATAAAATTAAACTTTAATGTTATATAAGGCTATTTATCAAAAGCCTCAAATGTATAACTCTGAAGCACCGGGGAGGATGGGAATGAGCATGGCGTATTCGGGCAGTAGCAGCTCGGTCATAGGCATTTCATTCGGCAGAATGAATGAAGCGAAAAAAAAGACGGCAAGAGCGCAGGAAGAGGCGCGGTATGAGGGAGAAAGCCTTTCAAAGGCAATCAACGGCCTGCAGGTATCCGACGGCCGGCTCAGGATGAGAGCCGAAGCGCTGTACAAAATGCGCTGCGGGATTGGCAAAAGGCAAAGCGGCTTGCAGGCAATGGGGGCGCATATTGATTATGTAATAAAAAGGTTTGTGGAAACGGACAATCTTTGCGCCCAGCGTATCAAGAGCAACGGGTACGAGTGCCGGAGGCTCATGGTACTTTCAACACAGGGCGGCATATTCGGCAATATTATAAGCGGGCTTAATTCCATTGTTGCTATGGGAAAAGCCGCATGGGACTCCATAAGGTCGAGCGTGGCAGGGATATTTAAAATTGCGGGCCAGGCTGCAGATGCATCTATAAGCGTAAGCCGGACATCCGCCGCCCGGACGGAGCCGGTGACGGAAGGCACGGAAGCGGTTAAAAGCATCGCCCCGGATTATATAAAAGATGATATACCTAAGGCGAAGGAGGCTTCCCTGCAGGAAAATTCCGATGCGGCCTTAAAAAATCCGGAGGCGGAAGCAGCCGAATCTGCCGCGGAGACGGATAATATCCGGTGGATACCCGAGGTAATGCAGCTAAGCGGAGCCTCCAATGCGGAAAAATATTTCAGTGCATATGCAAAAAGCTTTACGAAGCTTAAGTGGGACCAGAATAAGATAAATGCTCTTTGGGAAGCAACCGAAGATATCAATAAGCAATACGA
>JAEZJL010000316.1 GCA_023415815.1 Bacillota bacterium
CACCGAGCGCAAGCGGGCCGAGGAGGCACTGCGGGTAAGCGAGGAACGGCAGGCATACCTTCTTCAGCTGAGCGATGCACTTCGGTCGCTCACCGGCGCAAAGGCGATCCGGACTGCCGCTTCAAGCCTGCTCGCGAGGCATTTGCAAGTAGCTCAGTCAAGCTACGCCGATTACAGTGGAAATTACCCCGTCATTGAAAACGAGATGGAGAACGATAAGGCACTGAGTCTGAAGGGGACGTATAAACGCAGCGATTTATCGGCGGGGATTGCCATCCTGTGCTCTGGCAGGGATGTGATTTATGAGGATGTACTTGAATATTCCGAGGTTCCGGAGGAACTGCGCGCTCTCTGGATCTCCCTGAATATCCGGGCCAATATTACCGTGCCGATCTTCAAGGACGGCGGGCTTGTCGCGACTTTTTCCGTCAGGCACACTTCCCCGCGCAAGTGGTCGCCGGATGAGGTGGAGCTGATCCATGAAACTGCCGAGCGCACCTGGGCGGCCATAGAGCGGGTAAGAGCAGAGGAGGCGCTGCAGGAAAGTGTGGAGCGACTCCGCGCCCTGGTGACTGCCAGCTCGGACGTAGTATATCGCATGAGCCCGGATTGGAGTGAGATCCGCCAGCTGCATGGCCGTGATTTTATTCACGACTCAGACGGCCCCAACAATACCTGGATTGATAAGTATATCCATCCGGATGACAAACCGCAGGTTTTGAAGAGTATCGATAAATCCATACAAACCAAAAGCATCTTTGAACTCGAACATCGCATCCGGCAAGCAGACGGCACATTAAGCTGGACTTTCTCGAGGGCTGTTCCAAGGATGGATCCGAGTGGAAATATCGTGGAATGGGTAGGTGCGGCCAGCGACATCACAATGCGCAAGCAGATTGAAGAAGCCCTGCGTGAGAGCGAAGAGAAGTACCGCACACTATTCAATTCCATCGATGAAGGTTTTTGCATTGTTAAAGTGATTTTTGACGTTGATGGGAAACCAACGGATTACCGTTTCATCGAAACCAACTCCGTGTTTGAAAAGCAAACCGGTCTGCATGATGCAAAAGGAAAACTTATGCGGGACATGGCGCCTGACAATGAAAAATACTGGTACAAAATATATGGAAAGGTTGCATTAACCGGGAAACCGGTCCGAGTCACGAACGAAGCAAAAGCACTCGGCCGCTGGTATGATGTTTATGCTTTCCCAACCGGCGAACCAGGGTCGAATCATGTCGCTATCCTTTTTAATGATATCACGGCACATAAAAGGAGTGAATTAGAGAAAGAGCAGCTTCTAAAGGAAAAAAACGAGGCGCTTGAAAATTCAATCAAAATGAAAGATGAGTTTTTAGCTACCATCACCCATGAATTTAAAACGCCGCTGACCGTAATAAATGCTGCATTGCAAGCGATAGAGAATATCTATGGCAGGCAGGTATCCGAAGGTATAAAAAAACATTTGCATAGGATCAGAACAAATTCATTCAGGCAATTGCGCCTTGTGAATAATCTGCTCGATATTACCAGATATAATGCAGGGCATGTTAAAATAAACAGGAGGAACATGGATATTGTTTTTCTCACCAGGACAATCGTGAAATCAGTTGACTTGTACGCAAAGCAAAAAGGGGTGGCATTGAAGTTTTTGACTGAAATTGGGTCCAGAGAAATGGCGATTGATGAAGAAAAATATGAGAGGATATTATTAAATCTTTTATCAAATGCAATAAAGTTCACCCCTAGAGATAAATCGATCAACGTCCACATCTCCTGTAAAAACAGGCGGGCCATCATCACGGTGAAAGACGAAGGCGTCGGAATTCCGAAAGCCAAACAGAAGCTTATATTTGAGCGTTTCGGACAAGTTGACAGCTCTCTGACACGGCAGGCCGAAGGTACAGGGATCGGATTATCATTGGTCAAAACGCTGGTCGAAGAAATAAACGGGACAATTACAGTCGATAGTGAAGAAGGAATGGGCAGTGCCTTCGTAGTTACGCTTCCAATCACCAAATTAAGGAGTAATATGCCGGAAATCAATGATATGGTCACGTCTGACATCCGGGTAATGCAAGCTACGGCGATAGAGTTTTCGGATATTTATTGTGAATGATTCCGTGTCTGCTCCTTGAGATTTAACGCCTTCTAACTGCTGGGATGTTGGGCAGGGAAATATTGGCTGCAGGGGTACGGCGCCAGTGCAACGGAAAAAGTAAGCATGAGGATTTACTGGATAAGGTTTCTTGCGTCCGGTATCGGCGCCGGAAAGAAAAAGCGCGCCGTGAAGCTGGTATCCGTCGCGGTAATAGAATTTATCCGAATGCTTGATTAATCCCGTTATTGGTATTATAATTAAAAATGGTATCAGAGGAGGGGATGTATCGTGAAGGATGCAATGGAAATCATTTTGAATCCTGTCAGAATAAGAATCATACAAGAGCTTGCCACAAAAGAAACCTTTACCGCTGCCGAGCTTTGTGAAAAAATCAAGGATGTTCCGCGGACCACTCTATACCGTCATATCAGTATTTTACTGGAAAGCAACATTCTATATGTCGTATCCGAGAAAAAGATTCGAGGGAGTCTTGAAAGAGCCCTTGCCTTAAATAGAGGAGAACTGTCAAAAATTAATACCCTGGAAAAGGCTCCTCAAAACATATTTGCTGTTTTAATGAACAAATATGCGAGGTTTCAAAACTATTTAAACGGTGAAAATCCGGACCCGGCCAAGGATAAATTATTTATAAGCAATTCAGTATTAATGCTGAATGATCATGAGTTTGAACAATTTTTATCGGAGCTATGGGGGCTTATCCAAAAATATAGTTACGAATTCGCAGAAGGAAGAAAAGTCAGGGATATTTCCGTTATTTCATCGCCTATCGATGACAATAAAAAAGGTGAAATATAAGAAAAATCAAACGCTTCAGGTTAACTGCCTTAAGGAAGGCTTCAAATTTTTTGATGGGGGATGGAAAAGATGATAAAAATAGAGAAGGAGCACTACCATTCAATCGCCAGGCTTTTAGCGGAATGCTTTTTGGAGGATGAACTGGTTGTAAAGCAAATAAAAGGGATAGAAAATCCAAAAGAATTTCTGGAAAAACTGTTCTTTTCACAGATGCCTGTGCTTCACAAAACATGCGAAATGAATTCGCTGGATGATGGTATAAATTCAGTTATTGCGGGTTATGAAAAAAAGAAATATAAACCAATCCGGGTACTTCTTTTAAGCATTTTATGTCAATTTAAGCTTTCCAATTCCATAAAAGGCAGTGATCTTAAGCTATATGTCCAAAATTGCAGGGAAGCTTTAAAATGCGTTGATTTGAAGTGGCATAGGAAATTCGTTAAAGGCAACTACTATTATATAAAAATTATTGCAATAGCCAAAAGCAGCAGAGGGAAAGGGAGCTTCAGAGCATTGCTTATGCCGGTAATCAATCATTGCAAAGAGAAAACCATTCCCATTGTTTTAGATACAAATACGGCTGAAAATGTACCGATTTATCAGCACTTCGGGTTTGAACTGATAAAAACGATACCCGAAAAAGAGACGGGTTTTTGTCAATATTGTTTTATAAAGCAGCCATAAATAGGGACGGCGTGAGAACTTTGCCTGATATCGGTACGTCTAATGGCAAAGAACAAACGATAGGAGGCGACAATAATATGAAAAAGTTATTGTCCGTTGTATTAATTGCCGTTGTAATAATATCTTTGGGCGCATGCAAGAATGAGAAATCCATTAATGCAATTTCAGAGAATACCCTGCCGAATAAATACAACAGCTCATTTGTACAAAACAAAAAAGTTTACCTGATCAATGAAAAAGGGGATGGGTGGGAAAACATTACTCCGGAATCCGTTCCTGAAAATGAAGTTATTTATAATGTCCTTTTCATAGACAGGAATAGCGGATGGGCTGTCGGCGGCAATGTGGAAGGCGGCACGCACATCACGATTTATAGAACTCAAAACGGAGGCAGGACCTGGGAGGCATCGGCGGTCAGTGAGATTGACGCAGCCGGATGGGCCGACATGGATTTTATCGATAAAAATAGCGGATGGATTCTTGTGCATCAAGGGGTTGCGATGATGCATGAGGGCGTGGCGGTACTGCAAACGAAAGACGGAGGTATTACCTGGGAAACGGTTTCGAAGGTTGATCCGCAACAGAACGAAGATGGCAATATTCCATTTGCCGGAGATAAGACAGGCATAAGCTTTCAAAATGAAAAAAACGGTTGGATAACAGGATATGAACCTGTTTCGGGCTTTGTATATCTGTATTCAACACAGGACGGAGGAAGAACCTGGCATCAGAAGGATATTCAAATACCAGCCAAATATAAAGATGCGGAATTCACATCAATGCCGCCGCTGTTTTTTTCAGATAAAGAAGGGATCTTGCCCTTGAAAAAGGGAAAGGATATTGTTTTTTATTCCACCGATGACGGCGGGAATAACTGGAGTCCGGCTTCCGAGGCGGTGCTGCCGGAAGAATACAATCATCCCTTTTATAGCTTTTGCGACGATAAGCATGCCTTTGTTACCGATGGCGGCACAATGCTTACGACGTCAGATAAAGGGAATACGTGGAAAAAAACCGCCCTGAGTCCGGAGCTGGGGAATGCGGATATTGAAAAGCTGATATTTACAGGTGAGAAAACCGGCTGGATTATCGGAAGTGGAAATTATATATTGAAAACCCTTGACGGTGGGGCAACATGGGAAAGACTGCTTCCTGACAGGTAATGTTGTTTGATAATGCACAACGCCGCTTGAGCCCTGACAATCCCGCGCGTAATGCTTTTAAGCATGGCCTGTATCCTGATGCCTTATGCGGAAGCGGTTGCATGCCTTATGAGGCTGCCCGCACGGGACAGGCGATCGCGGGGCTCATCAAGAAGATACCCGGCTCGGGGCAGACCCGAGCAGTTATGGAGGCGACGAGATGCGGAGGCTACCGTTCCGCCTCCCAGCCATAGCCTGCCTGTGGCAGGTCGGACTCGGGCATGCCCGGGAGTATGAGCCCGCCGTCGACCTTTATCGTCATACCTGTTATGTAATCGGCTTTTTCAGAGGACAGGAACTCGACCAGACGGCCAATATCGGCCGGTACGGCGAGCCTTCCCAGCGGGATCCTGTGCTTAAAGGGCAGGGGAGATTCCTTTTCCGGAGAATTTTCCTTTGTATCGGTTATTCCCGGGGCAATGCAATTGACCCTGATGCCATAGGGCGCAAACTGCATGGCCATGGACTCCGCCGAGCGGTGCACCGCCGCTGCGAAGGAGCCGTAAATCAGATCGTCCTTGTACGCCCGGAGGCCTTCCGTAGTTGTAATGAAGACGATGCTGCCCCCGGTTTTTCTTTCAATCATATGATTGGCTGCGACCTTCGCACAAAGCAAATAGCTCTTATAGTTGAGCCTGTAATAATAATCCAGGGTATCGGCGTCCGCCTCCAGCGCCGACTGCCTGACCGGCAGCGACGGGCCGCAGACCAGCAGATCAATGCCGCCCAGGGTTTCGATGGCTTTCGCCGCGGCCTCTTCGTGGGCCCCAGGCCTGTCAAGCTCCGCCCGGCAGCAGAAGAACCTGCTGCCGTAAGCCTCGACAGCCTTTTTCAGGGTTTCGGTGTCGGCCGGACTTTGATCGAAGGTAACGGCGATGTCGTAGCCGCCCTCGGCCAGCACCAGGGCCGTGCCCCTGCCTATTCCCCGGCTTCCGCCGGTGATGAATGCCTTTTTGTCTGCCATGGTTCTTAATGCTCCTTTATGTAATCAAGGGTTGTTGTATGTGCCGTCGGCCAATCTTGTCTGTGTCCATTTAGTTACACTGTCGTCGCAGGGAAATCTGGCGGCAAGCTTTTCGTCGATGTCGACGCCGAGGCCGGGCCTGTCGCTGGCGTATACATATCCGTTCTTGAGCATGGGGCTTCCGGGGAATACCTCGTGCAGGGTATCGTTTATTCCGGCCCATTCCTGTATGCCGAAATTATGGGCGTTCAAATCCAGCTGTATGTTGGCTGCATGCCCGACGGGGGAAACGTCCCCGGGACCGTGCCACGCGGTCCTGACGCCGAATTGCTCGCAGAAAACGGCGAGCTTCCTGGCCGGCGTAATACCGCCGATCTGGCTTATGTGCACGCGGATGAAGTCTATGAGGCGTCTCGATATGAGGTAGTCAAATTCCTTGGGGTTGTTGAACAGCTCGCCCATGGCGATCGGCGTGGTGCAGTGCTGGCGGAGTATGCCATACCATTCGCTTTGCTCGGGGGAGAGGATATCCTCCAGGAAGAACAGCCGGTAGGGCTCCAGCAGCTTGGCCAGTCTGACGGCTTCGATAGGAGCCATCCTTTCATGGGAATCGTGCAGCAGCTGAACGCCGTAACCTACCTTGGAACGGACGTGGTCTATGATTTTTAAGGTGTTTTCGATATACTGGTCCGGACAGTAATAAATACCGTCGGCTGAGCCGACAGGGGTGTTGAGATCGACGGCAGTCCCGCCGTAGCCGCCGAATTGGACCCTTATGTGCCGGACGCCCTGTTCCATAAACTCGCGCACTCTCTCGACCACTTCGTCGAAACTCTTTCCGTCGGCGTGACGGTACACGGCTACGCCCTGCCTGGATTTACCGCCCAGCAGATCGTAAAGCGGCATATTGGCCATTTTGCCCTTGATGTCCCACAGGGCCATGTCGACCCCGGAGATGGCGTTGTTTGAAGCCGGGCCGTTCCTCCAGTATGCGTTGGCGTTCATGAGGTGCCAGAGATCCTCGATGTCGGCGGCGTCCCTGCCGAGCAGCAGCGGCTTGAGATATTCCTCAACCATAAGCGTCACGGCCTTATAGCGGTAGGAGAAGGTGGCGCAGCCCAGTCCGTAAAGACCGTCTTCAGATGTTTCGACCTTGACCACGGTGAGATTGATATTGGCGGGAGCGGTGTTTATTACCCGGATATCGCGTATTTTTACTTTTGCCATAGCTTTAGCAACCTCCAGTATAAAATGGAATACAGAATCCTTTGATATATCAATAATATGCCCTGTACTATTTACAGTCAATGGATAACATGTAAACTGCGGCATGTTTCAAGTGTTTATTCATCTATGATGTTGACAGGATTCTATTATCAGATAAAATATGATATATCAAGCAATATTAAGGAGATGGCGGGATGCTTGAAATTTTGGTATCCCGGTACAGCAGCGCAGATACGGTACCTGACCAGAACCCGCTGCTGCGTGCTTGACCTGGCGATGAACTTATGTTTGTGCGCAATATAGCGCAGGACAGGGAAGTGGAGGTATGACCATGGGAAAAACGGCTTTTATCACCGGAGGCAGCCGGGGAATCGGAAGCGGCATCGCCCAGGTGCTGGCCGGAGCCGGTTATGATATTGCCTTCACCTATAATACCAAATTGGACGAGGCGGTCTCCCTTCAGAAAGAGATCGAAGCTTTGGGCAGAAGATGCTTCTATTACCAGGCATCCCTGCAGGAAGCCGATGTGCCGGAGAAAATCACGGCCAGAGCCATCGGGGATCTGGGAGGCCTGGATGTGATGGTTTGCAATGCAGGTCAGACAGTGCATACAAATCTATTGGAAATGGACGAAGCCCAGATGGATTTTACCTACAGTCTTGATTTCAGAAGCTACATCCTCTGCGCGAAGACGGCTGCCAGGCACATGATCGACAGCAAGATACAGGGCAGTATCATTTTTATCACATCGACCCGCGGGATAAGGGCGTATCCCGAAGATCCGCTATACGGAGGCATGAAGGCGGCGCTTCACAGGGCCTGCGAATCCCTGGCGCTGGAGTTTTCCAGATACGGGATACGGGTCAACTGCGTGGCTCCGGGCGCCACCAGGGTCCGGGGGGAAATAACGGAGGAGTCGCTGCATTCAGGCTTTGCCTGGAAAATACCCGCAAAGCGTTTTGG
Source organism: Bacillota bacterium (assembly GCA_023415815.1). Lineage (GTDB taxonomy): Bacteria > Bacillota > Clostridia > Acetivibrionales > DTU013 > JAEZJL01. The sequence continues at coordinate 7,958 of JAEZJL010000316.1, forward strand.
GACGCCGGGGGAGGTCGGCGGACTCGTAAGGTATCTGGTTTCGTATGAGGCGGCCTATATAACCGGCACAGTGGTAAAAATGGACGGCGGGCTCATACTGCCGGGGATGCCGGAGGATGAAAGCCCCGAAGCCGGCTATGCCTGGTCCGCGCTGCCGGAACGCTTGAGATGAAATATAAAATAAATGGATGGATGGATGAAGTCATATTCAAAAAAATGTTACTTATTGAAGGATTCTCAAAGAGATTGTAGAATAATTTCTTATTAGGTATAATATGCAAAACCTATTACTATATTTTTATGTAAATATAGTAGATGAAGCTTCGCATAAGGGTAATAAAAATCGTTTTGGACAAAGGCCTGAGTTGACGCTTAAGAAAGGAGAAATTCAAAGATGAAATTTTTTTTAGGTGGGGATAGAAATAGAAAGAAAGCGGAAGAATATGAAAATCCTGCCGCAGAAAACCCAATCAACGAACCGGGGACAATTCAATGCTCCGGCTGCGGAGCCAAAATTGAAATAACCGGGGAGTCTGCTTGTGAGTGTGAGTACTGCGGGACGCTCCTGAATTATATTCCGAAGCATCAGGCAGTTCCCTCTGAGGCGGCTGCCAAAGCTCAAAATGCGGATATGCCAGCGATAGAAAATACGTATACGTTATCTACCGGCTTTTATACCGCAGGCATTGATATCCCTGCAGGCAAATGCAATGTTACCGCTGTATCAGGCAGCGGCAATATTTTGAGCTCCGATGATGACGGAATCAATGAGATATTCGGTACCGAACGCGGAGACGTGTCGTCTTTCAAAGGGCTGAAGCTGCCGAAAAATGTTACTCTGAGCATATCGGGAAGGTTGACGGTTAAGCTTGTTTATAAGTCGATTGACGGCGGTTTATCGGGACGTACATACAATATGGCCGGTGCAACGAAAATATCGACCGGAAACTATGAAGTCGGTGCGGATTTCAAGGCCGGTATTTACAACATCGTCGCAGTTTCAGGCTCGGGTAATATTTATTCGCTTGACGGTGAAGTCAATGAAATATTCGGGTTCGAAGATGAGGACGTCCGTGAAATCAGGAATGTTAATTTTCCCAAAGGCGCCGAGCTTTCCATCGAGGGAGATTTGACAGCCAAACTGATACCTGCGGTCAGAAAGTGAGTGATAGAGGAATTCACAAACCTTGATTGAGCGGACAATTGCTTATGGGGCCTCATTGCTTTGGCTTGCGATGCGCCGGATTTTTTGGCGGCATAGCGGCGGGATGAAGCTGAGACGGGGGGAATAAACATAAAAGTATGTGAGTATTGCGGCACCGAGGTTGCGGATGAAGCCGGAAAATGCGGCGGCTGCGGATCAAGCGCGTTTAAAAATAAAAGCATGGATTCCGGAGCAGACTTACCTGATAAAGAAAGTAATGTTGCAGACGTGCAAATTTTCACTTATGCAGCGCCCGAACTGAAAAGGAAATCGCGGGTATCGCCTGTATTTGCTGTGTTATTTATCATTGCAGTATTAACTATTATTATAGGATTAAATACCGGCGTTAAAAATAATGATACAGATGAAAATGTAAAGCCGGCGGTTAAAACGGAGGTTAAAGAAGAAGTTAAAAAAGAAGTTAAAAAAGAAGTTAAAAAAGAGCTGTCCGATATGGAGCTGCTGACGCTGCCCGGCCATCCTGAATATTATGGAGATTTCAATGAGGCGGCAGAGTTTTGGAAAGGGTATGAAAAAGTAAAAGTTGCCACTTCTGCATATGACAAGGTTGCTTTACTGCTTATAACCCCCTATTATGCGGACAACAACGTTATCTCAAGAATTCGCTTTGACTTTGGCCAAACGGAGTCCGGGCATGAGCTGACGGTAAATGATGTCCTGAAGATTGTTTGCGATTATATTCCGTACGAGATTTTAGAGAAATACTATACTTTTGACAGGGCCTTTCACGAAACATTAGTCCGCGGCGGGTACGAAGGCTATCACTATGTTATGCGCCTTAATGATGAGGGGCGGGCCGCGCGAAAGTCGGACAGCAAATACCTTGCGGATACCTTTGCATTCCAGATTATTTGCAGCAATGAAGATGAATGGGAGGCGGAAATAGACAGTACCGTGGATTACGGAAATTATCAATCAGCCGCCCCCCGCGCTTATAAGGTTAAAGACTGGGAAGTGGACATAAACGAGTATAGATAAAGGCTGGAAAAGTGAATCCGCCGGACATCTCTTTTGCAGATAGATATGAATCGATCAGCAGAGGCATGGGAGAGTTTAAATCTTTCGTGTCTCTTTTATTTTACGGCTTCTTCAAGTTCTAAAATGGAATTTACAAGATAGCAATAGACGAAAAATATAAAATGTGATATTGTAAAATTAAACATAACGCATGTTATGATTTCTCTGAAAAACAGGCAGCCAAAAATTAAATAATATGGGGGTTAAGGGGATATGAATCCGTTTAAGGTTCTCGAAATCAAGCAAAGCGTCTTTGCCGACAACAATCATCAGGCAAACCTGCTTCGTGAAGAGCTGAAAAAAGAGAAGACCTTTTTACTGAATTTGATGTCATCTCCGGGCTCGGGTAAAACGACGACGGTTCTGCGGACAATCGAAGCCTTAAAGGACGAAATGCGGATCGGAGTCATAGAAGCCGACATTGACTCCGACGTAGACGCCCGCGCTGTCGCAAAAACCGGGGCAAAGGTAATCCAGCTGCATACCGGAGGGATGTGCCACCTCAATGCGGATATGACAAAACAGGGGCTGACAGAACTCAAAGCAGAGGGAATCGGCCTCGTGATTCTGGAGAACATAGGAAACCTGATTTGCCCCGCCGAATTTGACACCGGCGCGTCAAAAAACGCCATGATTTTAAGCGTTCCCGAGGGGGATGACAAGCCTCTGAAATATCCCCTGATGTTTTCTGTTGTCGACGTTTTGCTGATAAATAAAATAGATGCAAGAGACTATTTCGATTTTGATTTTGAAGCGGTGGAGGAAAGGGCGAAAAAATTGAACCCGGATATCAAGGTGATCAGGATATCCGCCAAAACGGGCGAAGGGCTCGAGGACTGGCTCCATTGGCTCCGGACGGAAATAAGGAGATGGGACGGAGAATAACGCCAAAATAAATTTTTTAGGGGGAACCCGACATGGCTAAAGAGAAGCTATTGCAGCTCGCCAACAAAATCAGCAGAAAAAAGATGGGCTCCAAAAACGGGATTACGGAGAAGGACCCCGAATATAAAATACTGGAGCCCGTTGTCACGGATGAAATGGCTGAAGCGGCGCTTCACCTGGAATTCCGCAAGCCGCTGACGGCGGAGGAGATTGCCGTAAAATGCGGCAAAGCTGTTCCGGAAACGGCAAAGCTCCTATGGGAATTGGCGGTTGCCGGGGTCTGCTTTGTCAATGAAATCGGCGGAGTGGACAAATACTGGCATGATGGCTGGGTTCCGGGCATTATGGAAATGATGTCAAACAACAAGGAGAATGTCAGAAAGCATCCACAGATTGCCGAGGCCTTTGAAGAGTACGGCAGAGTAAGAGGTCCTGCCACGGCAGGCAATTTCCCCGTAGGGATCGGTTTAATGCGCGTTATCCCTATCGAAAAGGCCATTGACGGCGAATCCAGGAGAGCGTCCTATGAGGAGGTCTCCAGGTATCTCAATGAAAACGACGTTTTCTCGGTGTCCGATTGCTCCTGCCGTACCGTGAGAGAGATCATGGGGGAGGGCTGCGGCCATCTGAAGGAAGACATGTGCATTCAGATGGGCCACGCGGCCGAATACTATGTCCGTACGGGCAGAGGCAGAAGGATTACCCGGGAGGAAGCCTTTGACATCATCAGAAAAGCCGAAGAAAACGGTCTGGTGCATCAGATCCCGAATACCGACGGCTCGGGAAAAACTCACGCGATCTGCAACTGCTGCGGATGCTCCTGCCTTTCCTTGAGGACCGCCGAAATGTTTTTGAATCCGGACATGGTGCGTTCAAACTATGTTTCCAGAGTGGATAAGACCAAATGCGCGGGGTGCGGCGAATGTGTGGAGGCATGTCAGGTCAATGCCCTGAAATTGGGCCGGAAGCTGTGCGGCAAGACGCCTCTTGAAGAATTTACAAGGGATGCGCTTCCTTATGATACGGAGTGGGGGCCGGAGCACTGGAATCCGGATTACCGTTTCAACAGGCAGGAGGTTGCCGACGCCGGTACCGCGCCCTGCAAAACGGAATGTCCCGCCCACATCGGGATTCCGGGCTATATCAAGCTGGCTTCCCAGGGAAGATATATGGAGGCCCTTGAGCTTATAAAGCATGAAAATCCGTTCCCGGCGGTATGCGGGCGCATTTGCCCCAGAAGGTGCGAATCCGCCTGCACCAGAGGCGATGTTGAT
>JAEZJL010000394.1 GCA_023415815.1 Bacillota bacterium
GCTTGAGGGTGTCCAGGATGAGGCTCCTCAAGTCCTCGCCGGAAAGACTGTCCCTGTTTTCCTGGAGATGCTGGTGGAAGGCGAGCCGGAGGCCTCCGACGAAGCTTCCCGGGATGTTGTGCACGGCTATTTTAGGCGTTTCGTATACGGTGTTCGACTTGTAATGCAGGCATACCAGCTGGCGGCCCGCCTGGAAATTGAGCTTCAGGGGCTTGCTCCAGGAGCTGCCGGACTGCGCTCCGGCATTATAAAACACCATGTCGTCGCGGACCCAATATACGATGATGCTGTCGTTGATCCAGAGTATCGAGGAGTCCTCAAAGGGGTGTATGGAGGAGTGCACCAGGACCTCGTTTGTCCAGAGCTTTTTATCGGGGACCTTCTGCAGGTAGACCATTTCATATTGCCTGCCCGAGCGTCTTTGATAGCATAAATGTATGACGCCCCCGGCGTCTATGACGGCCTTTGGATATTCACAATTTCCGTCATATCTGGTAACGGGGGTAAATTCGGTCCAGAGCTTCTGCGCAAGGATGTACTTTTTGTAGCCGATCTGGAGACTTTTACCGTCGGAGGCCTGATAGAAGGCATAAATGTTGGAGGACTTGTCGCATATGATGGAGCAGGGGAACCTGCCTCCGGTGACATAATCGACCACCTTCGGGCTCCCGGCTTTTCCGTCGCTCAGGACCTGGTAGGCAAGCAGGTTGGAATTATCGTGCTGCAGTATGTAAAAGATATGAATGTTGTTTCTGAAGGGCACTATGTAAAAATGCTTGTTGTAGACCGCAGGCGTCTTGCTGTTCAGTACGGGCACGGTTTTCAGCGAATCCTCGCTCAGGTAGGAATACTGTATGTTGCCCAGATTATCCTGGAACAGGATGTGGAAATTGTCCTCCTGATCCATATCTACGTGGAAATACTGGTTTGCATTTTTATGTAATGTGACGGGATTGGACCATGTGCTTCTTTTCGTGAGATTGCTGTAGCACAATCCCTGTTTTTCATCATGAAAGAAGTTCCATATGTCGCCATTGGAACGCCTGAGTATGAACTGCTGCATATCGGCGTCATACATACATTTCACTCCGGTTTCGCATAGATTGATCTATATTGATCCTGTTTAATATATATGTGCCCGCGACCCGGCCTATTACGCATTAAACCTGTACAAAACCGAAGCGCGATAAAATCATTTATCACAAAAAAAAGAGTGAAACATATTATGAAAATGAGAGGGAAATCAAATTAAATATAGCTTAAATGAAGGGGGATTAAGATATGAGCTATAATCACGACAAGGTGCTTCCCGGCCTGATTTGCGATAAGGATTTGAATAAAATCAAGGAAGCAGTTTGTATACAGACAATGAAAATATACGATTCCTGCAAGGAAAAGGATTGTATTGAAGATGCAAGGGTTTTGTTTAAGGATCCGGACAAGGCACGCTGGATATTAAACCGCGCGATAAACGTAAAAGTAAGAAGGGCAGAGGTTGTAAAGGTATTTTCCGATGTTGAGGACGTCCCTTTCAAAAGAGGCTTCTTTACTGTCGATGTAAAATTCTTTATCAAGGTGACGCTCGACTTCTTCATCCCGAAAGGCGACCTCGGAGTGAGGATTGTCACCATGCCCGGGCTCGTGCTGTTTGACAAGAAGGTCATACTGTTCGGCTCCGAGGGAAATGTAAAGATCTTTTCCTCGCATTTTGTCGAGCACGGCATTGACAGGCCGGCAGGCGATATGGAGCAGGATAACAAGCCTGTGTCCAAGGTCGAGGTGGCGGAGCCGATCGCATTGAACGCCAGGATCTGCGAAGCTCACGACCACGACTGCGACGACGACTGCCATAAATATGTGCCGAGAAGCATCAGCGACGTCCTTGAGGATGTCGAGTTTAACGAGCATGAGTATGAAGAGCTCGCCGTTACAGATGAAAGACATATTCTTGAACGCAGGATCGTCGTGGTCACCGTGGGACTGTTCTCCATCATCAAGCTCACCAGGCTGGTCCAGCTGCTGATACCCGCATTCGATTTCTGCGTGCCGAACAAGAAATGCATCGCTTCCACGAACGAAGACCCCTGCGAATTGTTTGAGACCATAGAATTCCCGGTAGACGAATTCTTCCCGCCGCAAAAAAGCGATTTCCCCGGCGCGCTGGAGGAAGAAAGGTCGATATTGAAGGACGAATAAGAAACAGCGATGTTCGTCGGCAATACATAAAGGGATGGCGGCGCCATCCCTTTATTTTGCTAGAAGATACTGCTACATTGCCTTGCCGGGTATAATGAGGTCCACCAGTCCGTAGACCAGTGCTCCCAGTATCGCGCCCACCAATGTGACCGAATATCCCGGAACAATGAAATTGGTAACATAGATGATAACCGCAGCGACTATAAATCCCGATATCCCTCTGCCAAAAGGAGTTGCATCCACACCGAGCACTCTTTGAGCCGCATAATCAAGCAGCGCGATCACCGCGGCAGCGATCAGGAGCGCCCATATGCTGCTGATGGTAAAGCCAGGCGTCAGCGCGGCCGTTATGCCGAGAACTATGGCGCTCACGACGAGCCTGATTATGAAATGGGTTATACTGAAGTGCTGCGTCTTTGCATTTTCAACGTTTTCAGCCAAGATATCACTTCCTTTCATATTTGACTGGGTTTGAATAAAAGCGGACATTGCCGCTAATAGTATTATTGAAATAACACAGGACATTTATACAAAAGCGGATTTCATATTGTTTACTTTTGGAGTATATTTTGATAAAATAAATTTTAAATATAAATGCGATGACCGGGTAGAGTAGACCGTTCAACCCCTCAGAGAGAGACCGCCGCCGGCTGAAAGCGGTTTCGGGCAATTGACGGCCGAAGTGCACCCGCGAGCTTGGAGTCCGAACAAAGTAGGACTTCACGGTACTGCGCCGTTATGCATTCGAGATGGGCTTGCGCCTCATGGGCGCGGCCAATTAGAGTGGGACCGCGGACAGACTCGCCTCTATATACATGGAGGGGAGTTTTTTTATTGCAGCGTATACAATCGGATCGGATTAGGGGCGGATATATGTTTAAAGGATTGCTGAAGGATGCAAAATCGATTGCACACAGGGACCCCGCCGCAAAGAGCGTGTTCGAGGTCATGTTCCTGTACCCGGGTTTTCAGGCCCTGTTCATGCACAGGTTTGCGCACTGGTTTTACAAAAGGAAAAGGTTTTTTATCGCACGCTCGATTTCGCAGTTTTCACGATTTATAACCGGCATCGACATACATCCCGGAGCCGTTATAGGCAGCGGTCTTTTCATGGACCACGGCACGGGAATAGTGATCGGCGAAACGGCCGAAATCGGCGACAACTGCACGATCTATCACGGGGTGACGCTTGGCGGCACTGGCAAGGACCGTGGGAAAAGGCATCCCACCATCGGCAACAACGTCCTGCTGAGCGCCGGTGCCAAAGTACTCGGACCCTTCACGGTGGGGGACAACGCCAGGGTCGGGGCAAATGCCGTCGTGCTGCGCGAGGTGGAGCCCAATACGACGGTGATAGGCGTCCCCGGCAGAGCTGTAAAAAAAGGCGACGTAAAGCTGGCGCCTTCGATCGAGCTGGACCAGATCCACATACCCGACCCTGTGGCGCAGGAGCTTTGCAAGCTGATGATCCGGATCGAGCATCTGGAAAAAACCACAGGCCTGGTCAATGCGGAAGCGGATGACGAGAAGGCCGGAGACAGAGGCTTCAGCTATATTTACAGTATGGACGATTATTGTATCTGATACGGAAAGGAAAAAAAGAACTATGAAGCTGTATAACACACTTACAAGGCAGAAGGAAGATTTCAAGCCCATAAACTCCGGGGAGGTCGGGATTTATTCCTGCGGACCGACCGTGTACAATTATTTTCACATTGGAAACGCAAGACCGTTTATTATATTCGACACCCTGAGAAAGTATCTTGAATACAAGCAATATAAGGTGAAATTCGTCCAGAATTTCACCGACATAGACGACAAAATGATAAAACGGTCCAATGAGGAAGGGATCACTGTAAAACAGCTTGCCGACAAATATATTGCCGAATATTTTATTGACGCAAAAGGCCTCGGCATAAGCGAGGCTACCGTACACCCGAAGGCGACCGAGAATATGGATGCCATTATCGGCATGATTCAGGCCCTTGAGGAAAAAGGCTATGCTTATGAGGTAAACGGGGACGTATATTTTGAAACCCGCAGGATTAAAAATTACGGCAAGCTGTCGCATCAGAACCTTGAGGATCTTGAGACCGGAGCCAGGGTCGAGGTGGACGAGCGAAAGCGCGAGCCGATGGACTTTGCTCTCTGGAAGGCTCAGAAGCCCGGAGAACCGGCCTGGGACAGCCCTTGGGGAAAAGGACGCCCCGGCTGGCATATAGAGTGCTCCGCAATGGCCAGAAAATACCTGGGCGATACCATAGACATACACAGCGGCGGCCAGGATTTGATCTTCCCCCACCATGAAAACGAGATAGCGCAGAGCGAGGCGGCGACAGGGAAGCCCTTTGCCGGTTACTGGCTCCACAACGGCTTTATCAACGTAAATAACGAAAAGATGTCCAAATCGGCGGGGAATTTCTTTACGGTGCGGGATATCGCAAAGCAG
>JAEZJL010000422.1 GCA_023415815.1 Bacillota bacterium
CCGTATGGTACTGGATGTGCCTCATCAGCATATAGACGATGTCCTGATTCGTTATTTTATCATATATTGCGGAACCGCTCAAAAGCCAGGCATCGTCCTTCCCGTTGAAAAAGGCCGAGCAGGCCAGCCTGACCTTATCCTTGTAAGCCTCAAGCTCCTCTCTCGTAAGCCCGCCCTCCGGATCGGCGTCAAGCTCGGGATGGAGCCTCCTTTCCGAAAACGGCTCGGTAAACGGCCCTTTTACATCCCTCATCCAGTAGTCTACGCCTGAAAGCGCATGCAATAGCTGCTGCCAGAAAACGAAGCCTCCGAGCTTCCGATTCCACAGCTCCTCGGGGCATATCGCAATAAGCCCTTCCAGCATCTGAAAGGACAGCTCGAAGTGCCTCCTTGCCGCCTCTGCGAATGTGTTCTGCATATTTCCACCTCCCTTGTCCTTATCCATATTGTACCACAGCCTATATTCTCCCGCCACCGGAAAGCAGAATACTTGCATAAAGCGCGCTCCGGTGCTCACAGGCTGTCGCATATCAGAGGTATTGCCGGTTTTACAAAAACAACCGTATGCCCATAAACCTAAAATTTTCCTCTTTACAGGACGGGCTTACCTGGCATATAATGAAATCATCGTCCGAACACGTGTTCGACAATGTCTCAATGCGAGCCCTGCGGAGGAAAACGTTATATACCCCGTTTCATTTTTCAGGTGATGAAGGGATGAAGAGCTGTGGGAAAGGTTTTTGTAGAGGTAATAGCAAAATTCACAAAGGACGGTCTTAAAATTCCCCTTGCCGTCATGTGGGAGGACGGCAGAAGGTTCGATATCGACAGGGTCACGGATGCAAGGCGCGCCGCCTCGCTGAAGGCCGGCGGGCAGGGCATGCGCTACAGGTGCAGCATAAACGGCAGGGAGACCTACCTCTGGCTGGAGGCGGACAAATGGTTTGTAGAAGGAAAGGGTTGAAAGCAGCTTTTGCCTTGAAAATTATAGCCATAGCCTTCCCGATGAGAGGTCAAGCTCGCTTACGGATTTCGGGCTGCTGAGCAGAAAGCCCTGTACCACGTCGCATTTCTGTTCCTTAAGAAATTTAAGCTGTTCCTCGTTCTCGACTCCTTCCGCGGTTACAATGAGTCTCATGCTGTGCGCAAGCGATATAAGCGCCTTTGCTATCATTGCCTCGTTTGAGTCCGGAGTCAGTCCGCGCACAAAGGTCTGGTCGATCTTCAGGTTGTTTATGGGCAGCCGTTTGAGATAATTCAGGGATGAATAGCCCGTCCCGAAGTCGTCCAGCGAAACGCCTATTCCCATCTCCTTGAATTTGCCCAGTACGGATATTGTATAGTCAAAATCCTTCATGGCGATGCTTTCGGTAATCTCCAGTTCAAGCCATTCGGGCCTCATGCCGGTTTCCTCCATGATACCGGTGATCATCGCCAGCAGGTTCCGTTGCTGGAACTGCCTCGCAGAAAGGTTTACGGATACGCGAAGGTCTCCGATTCCCTTCCCGTGCCATATCACGGTCTGCCTGCAGGCATTTCTGAGCACCCATTCGCCTATGGATATAATCAGTCCGGATTCCTCCGCGAGAGGTATGAAATGTTCGGGCATAATGGTGCCCAGCTCTGGATGATGCCATCTGAGCAGCGCCTCCACGGATATCGTCCTTCCCGTCGCAAGCTCTATCTGAGGCTGGTAGACAAGCTCCAGCTCGTCCTTTTCTATCGCCTTGCGAAGGCTGCTTTCAACGGCAAGCCTCTCTATTATCCTTGAATTCAGCTCGCTGGTAAAGAGCTGGAAATTGTTCTTGCCCATTTCCTTGGCCCTGTACATCGCGGCGTCGGCATTTTTCATAAGAACGTTCAGGTCCGTGCCGTCTCCGGGATATATGGAAATGCCGATGCTCGCCGTAACGTAGAATTCATGCCCGTCAAGCATCCACGGCCGCTGGAACATCTCCTGTATCCGCGCTGCAAGGTGCGTAATCTCTCCCAAATCCTTTATGTTCGACTGCATCATTATGAATTCGTCTCCGCCAAGCCTTGCTATAGTGTCGCCTTTCCTCATATGCTGCTTGATGCGCTTCCCGACATCGGCAAGCAGCTCGTCGCCGAAGGAATGCCCGAGGGTGTCGTTCACGGTTTTGAAATTGTCGAGGTCGAAGAAATATATCGCTACCATCCTGTTTTTGCGCTGCGCATTGGCCGAGGCCATCAAAAACCTGTCCATGAACAGCGTCCTGTTCGGGAGTCCCGTCAGGAAATCGTAGTAGGCCATGTGACGGATCTTTTCCTCCGTGAGCTTGTGCTCAGTTATGTCCGTATTTGAGCCGGCCATGCGGACGGGCTTCCCCCTGTCGTCCCAGATGGCCTTGCCCCTGATGCGCAGCCACTTTGACTTTCCTTCCCGCGCTTTTGTCCTGAACTCCATATGAAAATGCTTTTTCTGAGGTTCCGAAAGATATTTGTCAAGGGACCGGATGAATCTTTCGATATCCTCCTCGTGTATGTAATCCCTCCATATCTCCAGGGTGCTGGTTTCCTTTTCGCTGTCGTACCCCAGCATGTGCCTGCAGCGTTTGGACATAAACAGCCTGCCGTTCCTTCCGTTCCAATCCCAGACTCCGTCATTGACGCCCTCCACGGCAAGCCTGTACCTCTCCTCGCTGAGCCTGAGCTCCTCCTCCCTCTGATGCAGGTCGTCGTACTGCTGCTTGAGCTCCTCCTCCGAGGCGACGAGCTCCTCATGCGTGGCTTCCAGCTCCTGATAGCTGTCCCTGAGCATAAACTCCATTTTCTTGAGCTCGGTTATATCCGTCCCCATCGATACGATATGCGCGCGTCCGTCATTGCTTTTCAGTATGTTAATATTCCAGAGAAGGTCTATTCTTGAGCCGTCGCGGCAGATAAGCCTGCTCTCCATATTGCGCAGCCTCCCAGATTCATGGCGGCTCTCCCTGAGACCCGCTGCAAACTCATCCCCCTCGTTGGGAAAAATCGCTTCGCCGAGCTGCCTTCCTATCATATCTTCGGCCTTGAAGCCGGTAACCTCCTCGGCGAATTTGTTGAACATTATTATCCTTCCGTCCATTTCGGACACTACAATCAATACCCTGGCATTGTCAACGATGCCCCTGGAAAACTCCTGCTCCAGGGAAAGCTTCCTCCGCAGCCCGGCAATGTAGACCTGGAGCAGTAAAAACACCACCCCGAGTCCGATCAGCACGACAGCCGCAGTAAAAATAACCGTGTTTCTCTGAGTTTCATAATAGTTCTCGGAATGCTTGAAGAAATACCTCTGGTACAGCTCCTCGCCGATCCCCGAATGCTTCAGGGAGGCCAGCCTTTTATTTATGTAGCCGACAAGCTCCGGATAGTCCTTCCTGACCCCGTAGGCGATGTCTATCGGAAAAAGGTCGATTATTCTCGGCTCGATGCTCCCTACGAGATTCTTTTTGATCAGCAGGTAATTAACGGCCTCCTGCGCCTCGAAAAGAAGGTCTATCTCACCGGAGCGCAGCGCGTCTATCTCATCCTCCACCGTGTCATACGTTTTAAAGGGCGTCAGGTTGAGCCCGGACCTGAGTACGCTCTCCGAATACTGCTGCCTTCCGGTCCCTATCCTGTACTTTCCTATGTCCTCAAGCCTCAGGCTGCCCGGCTTTGTAAGCCCTTCTTTTTTCGAATACACCGCGATATGGGATTTTAAGACGGTTTTGCTGTATAGGATGTCCTTTTTTCTCTCGTCGGTCACGGCAAGCATGCCGCAAGTGTCTATTTCTCCCTTCTTAAGCCTGTCGTATACGACAGGCCAGGGA
>JAEZJL010000028.1 GCA_023415815.1 Bacillota bacterium
GCACTTTTGACGATTGGCTTGAGCAACGGCAGGGCGATAGAGAAAAAGTATCTGGTTCGCGTCGCCCCGTCGATGATGGACGCTTCATATACCTCGTAGGAAAGCCCCGCCAGGCCGGCCAGGAAATAAACCATGTAAAAGGGGATGGCCGTCCAGCATATGACCGCGAACACGGCATACAGGGAGTTCTGGCTGGAGCCGAGCAAATTTACGGTAGGGCCTCCGAATAGTTTTGATATGGTTGTGATAAAGCCCGCCCTCGGTTCGTAAACATACCTGAAGAGTATACCCACGGCCACGCTTGAAAGCAGGCTGGGTATGTAGTACGAAACCTTCAGGAAGTTGAGCTTTTTGCCGCCGTAATCAAGAAGGACGGCGAGGGCCATGGCAATCGGAAGCTGGATCACGATAGACAGCACGATGATGATGATATTGTGCTGGAAGGCCTTGAAGAATATGGTGTCATGCAGCAGTTCGGCCCAGTTTTTCAGCCCCAGGAAGGTCATCTGCGGGTCTATCCCGTTCCACTCATAAAGGCTGAGGCGAAAGGCGTCGACAGTAGAATAGACGATATAGACCAGCAGAAAGAAAAACGCCGGCGCAAGGAAAACAACTGTCGCAAAACGGGTGTAAAACTGTCGTGATCTGGATAATGTTTTGTGCATCGATCTTCCCTCCATTAATCCCATCAAGGTAAATATTTAAGACAAAAGAATATCAGTATTTAACAGGTATGTCCCCGAACACCTTGGCCAGTTCGGCCAGACGCTCCCTGGATGGAGCCTTCATCCCCGCCTGCCTGGATTGGTCAAGGCTGAGGCTTGTAAATTTCCCGAGCCCCATGGAGTGATAAGGCATAAACTCCACGTATGAAATATTTTTAAGCGGTCTCAATGTGCTATAAATATCTGTAATGGAACCTGTGTCGTCATTGAAGCCCGGAATGACGGGAATCCGTATGCAGTACTGCGAACCGGAGGCGTCGAGAGAAAAGATGTTCTCCAAGGTCCGCCTGTTGGAGCAGCCTGTGGCCTGACGGTGCTTCTCTTCGTCGGCGCACTTGAAGTCGATAAGAAAAAGGTCGGTGTGTCCGCGGACCTCTTCCACGATGTCCCAGGGCACGTTGAATGCCGATTCCACAGCCGTATTCACGCCTTCCTCCTTGAGCAGCCCGAGAAGCTTTTTTGAAAAGGCGCTTTGCAGCAGAGGTTCTCCGCCCGACAGGGTGACCCCGCCGCCGGAACGCCTGTAGAACGGCCTGTCCCGGAGCAGAAGGGGAAGCAGTTCCTCCGCCTCCCAGCTCTTTCCGGAGTATACAAGGCTTCCGGAAGGGCAGCTGACGGCGCAGCGTCCGCACCGTATGCAGCCCTCCCTGTCGAATACGTGCGTCTGAGTCTCCATATCCAGCCTGTGAAGGCCGAGAGGACATGCGGAAATACAATTGCCGCAGCCGATGCACCTGTCCGGGAAGAACTGTATTTCACGTTCACCGCTCCAGGACTCGGGATTGTGGCACCAGAAGCAGCGCAGGTTGCAGCCTTTGAAGAAGACGGTGGTGCGTATCCCCGGTCCGTCGTGCAGCGACATGCGCTGGATATTGAAAATTCTTCCCGTTATCGGGTCGCCCATAGCCATGTGATTCACCTGCTGTATCATGAATTGTGGCGGTGCCTTTTAATAATATCCTCCTGCACATCCGAGGTGAGGTCTACGAATCTTGCGGAGAAGCCGCCGACCCTCACGATGATATGCTGGTACGCTTTAGGATCGGATCTTGCTTTGATGAGATCCTCGACAACCACCGAGGAATTGCCCTGGAACATCTGTCCTCCAAGGTCCAGGAATGTCTGCATAAGCTGGCCCAGCAGCTTTTCATTTATCCAGGACGGATCGAAGTCCCACATTGAGGAAGCGCCGCCGGATAAACGGTGGAACGGTATTTTGCAGTTGGACAGTATAGCCGCGGTCACACCTTCGGTCATGGACATGCTTGCGGGCGTCGTGCCGTGAGCCGCGGCAGTGCCGGCGAAATTGCCGTCGGCCGTGGCGCCCAGCTTCCTTCCCACCTCGGTGGCCCATATGAAGGTGAATACCACGGGCTTTACGCATCCGCCGTGCCGGTTCTCATAGCTTTCATATATGTCGCAGATGTCATTGAAATAGCGCACCGCGAATTCATCCGCCTCGTCGTTGTCCTGACCGTACTTCGGTATCGAGCGCAGCTTCAGGCGCAGGACCTCGCAGCCCTGGAAATTGCACTCCAGCGCGCTGATCAGTTCGTCGGCGGTGCAGATTTTATCGTCGAATACAGCCTTTTTAATAGAGAAGAGGGCGTCCGCCGCATTTGCCAGCCCTACCGGGGAGGTGCCGTAGTCGTGGTACCTTGTTCCGCCCCCGTGCATGTTGCGGCCTCTGAGCATACAGTCGAAAAGGAGGCTGGAGGCATAGTAGGTCGGACGGTAAATCTCGCTTTTTTCGCTTAAAATATCTACACAGTTAAAATACATATGGAGGATGCGCTTGTTCTCGGCAAGGAAATCCTTATAAAAATCTTCAAATGCCGGGTATGCAGAAAGCTTCCTGAAATGCACGCTGTCGTATTGCTTGCCGGACACGAGGCATTTGCCGCCCGTGATGGCGAATTCGACGAATTTGGGCATGCTGTGCCAGCCGCAGAGCAGCAAGTCGCTGTTTGCATTGGAGCAGGAGATCTCCATACAGCCGTTGGAGGTATAGGACAGAGCTTCATGATAGGGAGTTCCCCTGTATTCCAGCGATCCCGCTATAGCGCGGTCGTTAAGTATCTGGCCCCTGTTCCTTCCCTCTATAATGTACTTCGCCGCAAATTCCACGTATTCCTTGGAAGGATTTTCAGGCATTTTCAGGTATACAAGCAGGCAGGTGATGCTCAGCTCCAGCGTGGCCTCGGCAATGATGTATGTAAGGGGATTGACGGCCGAGGTGCCGTTGGGATGGCTTCCGCCCAGGCATATGGTGTCGTTGTGGCGTTCGTCGCAGCACAGCTTGCAGTCTATATTGATCAGAAGCTCGCCGATCAGGTCCCGGGCCTCCTGCGTGGTGATACGGTTTTCCTGCAGGTCCTTTTCAAGATAAGGCCAAAGATAGTAGTCCACCCAGCCCGGTCCGTAAGTGCCGCTTGCTTCCCTTGTGACGGTGAAATAGACCATGTTTACGACCTGAACGGCTTCATGGAAGGTCTCCGCAGGCTTCCGGGGGACTTTGCGGACCATCTTCGCCAGCTCAAGCCTTCCCATTTTCTCGAGCTCGTCGGCATTCCGGTCGTTCCAGTCCATAATAGCGTCCAGTGTTATAATCAGACCCCTGTAATATTCGCGGGACTTCTCGTCGCTTGTGTGGGCGAGCATCCTTCCCGCAAGCTCCTTCATGCCTCCCCAGCCCAGGTGCAGGACGGTCTGGAAGCTGTGGGCCTCATGACCTGTCCAGAAGGCGTCGCCGTGTATTCCGCACTCCAGGAAATCTGTTCTTACCTCTGGGCAGAGCTTCATGACCTCTTTGAGCATTTCATTGTGAGCCAGCTCATAATGGTACGGCTCGTCTGTCTTGACGGGGCGCGGCTTCGCGTTAGGATCGCTTTCGGGGTCGTAAATTTTAAAGAAATACCGGCCGATGATGGCGTCGTCTTCACAGATATCGACCGGGAGCTTCTCAAAACCATATGCGGCAGATCTTGCCGTGCGCTCCCACATCGGCAAATCCGCGTACAGTTCTTCATAGGCATACTTCGTATCATTATAGTATGTCTGCACATTTGCCCTCTGAGCCCGTTCCCTTGAACGCGTCTCCTTTTCCAAAATTCGTGCGGATAAACTCATGCAACAATCCCTCCATTAGCTATAATGCCTATTCTTATATTTATATTATAATATATAAGCGATGTTTATTATATATTGAAGAAAGTCGTTTTTGTGATATATCATGATATTAAATATTATAGTTCAATATTTTAGATAAATCAATCAAATTCTAAAAAAATTATGTACATCAAAAACGCGGCAATTCTGTAAAAAGCTTAAATATAGCTATTATAAGGTGATTTTCATTGAAAACAGAATAACGGCATTTATAGATTTCTTCCAATTATATTATTTTGTAATATATCACTGAAATAAAATTTATCATATTTATCTTGATTATTATATTTTATTGTGCTACCATTGAAGTATCAATAATTCGAATTTAAAAAATGAATATATATTACTGTGATTGCAGTATCCAAATGTATATTATGGGGTATACCGGAATGGCTGTGGTTTAATTGAAAGGGAGGTGGATTATAATTAATTTAGGTATAACCCTGGTATAAATATATAATGGAATAGAGGGATGAATATTGAAAAAACGTTTTAGAATCCTGGCATTGTTGATAGTTTCAATTATGGTCGTTTCCATTTTTGCCGCCTGCGGGGCGGGCAACAAGCCTGCGGACGAAGGTTCGGGCGCTGCCGCAACTACAGCGGAGAGCACGCAGCCGGCCGGAGATACCAAGGTAGCCGACAACACGGAAAAGAAACTGACGCTGTGGCATATTAACAATGACGAAAACGTTACAGGTATCATCAAAGACAGCATGACGCGTTATGAAGAGGCAAACCCCGGAGTCAAGGTGGAGATCCTGCCCCTGCAGAACGAAGCTTATAAACAGAAAATCCGCATCGCACTCGGCTCCAACAGCGCCCCGGATATTTTCCCCGGCTGGACGGGCGGCACTATGGTCGAGTATATCAAGGCAAATCAGATCATCGACCTCACAGCTTATATGAACAAGGATAACTACAAGGATTATTTCATGGATGCAGGTATATCGATGGGTACATACGACAACAAGATATGGTGCGTACCCGTTGAGAACATGTCTGTTGCAGGAATTTTCTACAACTCCGAGATTTTCGACAAATACAAGCTTTCCGAGCCCAAAACGCTGACTGAGCTTGATAATGTCTGCAAGGTGCTGATCGACAACAAAATCATACCCTTTGCGCTTTGCAACAAATCCAAGTATGTCGCATCTTTCTATTATATGTATTTAGTTGACCGCCTCGGCGGACCCGAAGTTTTTGCCAACGCTGCAAACCGCACAAACGGCGGAAGCTTCGAGAACGAAGTATTCACAAAAGCCGGACAGATACTCCAGGATTGGGTGAAGAAGGGCTATTTCCCCGAGGGCTTCAACGGCCTCGACAGCGAGACCGGACAACACCATACGCTGCTTTATTCAGGAGAAGCGGCTATGTATGTTAACGGAGCATGGGATGTATCACAGCTTAAACAGGAAAATCCCGAGTTCACCAAAAAAGTCAAGTTCATGCCTTTCCCCAGCATAGAGGGCGGCAAGGGTGATCCCAACAACCTGGTCGGAACTATCGGCGACAACCTGTACCATATCTCGGCTACATGCAAAAACCCGGACGATGCTTTCAAAGCGATCCAATTCATGATCGACGAGACCGCTGTCGAGAAGAGGATAGCCGCCGGAAGGCTTCCGCCCGTTAAGTCCTGCAAGGCAGGCGACCCGCTCAGCCAGCAGATACTTGATACCATATTGAAGGCTCCCAGCATACAGCTCTGGTACGACCAGTATCTGCCGCCGGAGCAGGGCGAGGTTCACAAGGATGCTCTCCAGGCAATGGTCGGGCTTGAAATAACACCGGAAGAGTATAATGCCAGAATGGAGAAGGCAATGCAGCAATAACCGGGGCGACAGCCCGCGGTTACCGGGATATACTCATACGGCACGAAATTAGGCAAGCAAATGTAAGCCTGCTTGGTGGAGCGGGCTTACATTTCTTGGCAGTATTCTGAGGCGATCAGGGGGAAAAGGCGGCATGATATTGATATATTAACTAGCTCATGATACAATAATTGTTTATTAAATAACCTTTTGGAAAGTGGTGACGGATACATGCCTGCAAACAAAAATAAGGGT
This sequence comes from Bacillota bacterium, assembly GCA_023415815.1. GTDB lineage: Bacteria > Bacillota > Clostridia > Acetivibrionales > DTU013 > JAEZJL01. The sequence goes on from JAEZJL010000028.1 coordinate 5,966, forward strand.
CTTAAAATGCAGATATACAATTATATAAAAGACAAGATTGTCTTCTGCGATTTTATGCCGGGCTCCGTCATCTCCGAAGAGGATATTTGCAAAGAGTTCGGCGTGAGCCGGACTCCTGTCAGAGAAGCGCTAATGGAACTGGAAAAAGAAGAGTACGTCAATATCATGCCGAGAAAATCCACCAAGGTGTCAAAAATATCGCTGAAGGATATAAACGAAATTATACAGGCGCGGTTGCTTATTGAAATATATATTTTGAGATCAATTACCGAGCCGCTCAGCGAAGAGTTCCGCAATAACCTGATAAGCATGCGTAACAGATTTGACGATGTATCCAAAATGGACGGCAAAAACAATCTGAAGCTGTTGCTTCAGATGGATTTTGAATTCCATTCAAGCTTGGCAGCGCTGTGTACGAATAACCATCTTGTAAGATTCCTGCAGGAGCTGCTGAAAAAGTCGATACGCCAGTGGTGCTTGATGTTCGCCAATACGGACAGGCGTATGCACGAGTCCATAGGCGAGCACGAAAGCATCATTGACGCTTTGCTAGAGAACGATTTTGAAGGCGCTGCCAAAAAGCTTGAATTACATATCAAAGCCTTTTACGACATGATTTTTATCATCAACGAGTGACTCTGAATTGGAGAACACCATGACTCTTTTTACAATCAATCTCTTATCGGAAAAGCTTCACAAACAAACTGAGGTTAACGTTCTGCTACCCGGAAACGCCGGAAAAGCCGCCGGTCTCAAAACAATATGGCTTCTTCACGGCATGACGGACGACCACACCGGCTGGCTGAGAAGGTCTGAAATCGAAGTGCTGGCTGAAAAATACAACGTATGCGTCGTGATGCCGAATGCTGATCTGAGTTTCTATACAAACATGGCCTTCGGAGCGGATTATTTCGACTATCTGTCCGATGAGCTTCCGGCCTTTTTGCGGCGTTTTTTCCCGATCTCGGACAAGAAGGAGGATAACTGCATCACCGGTATCTCCATGGGAGGCTACGGCGCTTTTCACATCGCCATGAACCGCCCTGAAAACTACGGTACGGCTGTAAGTCTTTCGGGTCCGATGCGCATAGCGTGGATTCACAAAACCCTCTCAAACGAGGAGCTGGCGCTGTCGTGCCGGAAGCCGGACGCGGGGCTTGCGGAAAAGGTCATCGACGGCTTCGGCACGCGCAATAACATACCCGTAAAGCTTGTAAACAGCCTTATGGAGTTCGGGGACACATGTACCACACGTATATTCAAAGGGATGTTCGGGCCGGATACCTGCCTTGACGGCACAAGCCTGGACATATTTCACCTGGCGGAAAAGCTCGCCGGGGAAAATACGCCCCTCAGGCTGATTGCCTACTGCGGCGAGGAAGACTACCATTACGAAAGCAATATAAATTTTGCGAAATACGCATCGGATACAGGACTTGATTACAAGCTTGAAACAGGATCGGGAGAGCACACCTGGCAGTATTGGAACGGCAAGATCCCGAAGATGATGGAGCTTCTCTTTTCTGCCGGGACATGCGGATGAACGCAGGGAACTGCTTATTGACGGAGGAAATAATTGAATGGAAAATTTTAATATCGGATTTATAGGTCTTGGAATCATGGGTAAGCCTATGGCTAAAAATCTCTTAAAGGCCGGGCATGAACTTACCGTTTACGATATTGCGGAAGACGCGGTAAAGGAGCTTGCGGCTGCGGGAGCAAAGGCCGCTTCCTCGTCAGCCGGGCTTGCCGCAGGCTGCAACCTCATCATCACCATGCTGCCGAACTCCCCGCATCTCAAAGCGGTAATGCTCGGCGACGGCGGGGTGCTGAAGAATGCTAAAAAAGGGACTATCATTGTAGATATGAGCTCAATCGCGCCGCTTACCGCTAAAGAGGTAGCAGCGGAAGCCGCGGCAGTGGGCGTCGAGTTCCTGGACGCGCCGGTCAGCGGCGGCGAGCCGAAGGCTGTGGACGGTACCCTCGCCGTCATGGTGGGGGGAAAGAAAGAGGTATTTGATCGGGTGAAGGACGTGCTAGCTGTTATGAGCAGCTCCTGCATACTGGTGGGAGAGGTCGGCAGCGGCAATGTCACGAAGCTTGCCAATCAAATAATAGTGGCGCTCAATATCGCCGCCATGAGCGAAGCGCTGGTGCTCGCGGCAAAATCAGGCGTGGATCCGGAAGCCGTGTACAAGGCCATACGCGGAGGCCTCGCAGGCAGCACCGTACTGGACGCCAAGGCGCCCATGGTGCTGGACCGCAATTTCAAGCCCGGCTTCAGGATAGAGCTGCACATCAAGGATCTTAACAACGCGCTTGAGACCGCGCATGCGGTCGGCGCTCCCATCCCCCTTACCAGCCAGGTCATGGAGATCATGCAGGCGCTTAAGGTCGACGGCAGGGACAGGGATGACCACAGCGCGGTGGTGGGCTTTTATGAAAAGCTTGCCGGAATAGAGGTCAGGCGCAAGGAATAAAAGAAAAGACTAATAGTTAAAGAGGTGTCTTACTTATGGCAAAAACACTGCCCAAGCAGGCTGTCGACGCCCTGAAAAGCGTCAGGGAGCTCGCGGCTCCCGAGGACCTGGGCCTGGAAATGCAAAAGGAAATGTACCTGAAAATGAATCTTATCCGCCAGTTTGATTCCAAGGTCAAGGAGCTGTGGATGGATAATAAGATATACGGCCTGGCCCATTCATATGTAGGAGCCGAAGCGATCGCCACCGGAGCCTGCATGGCGCTCAACCGGACCGACTGTATTACAAGCACCCACCGCGGACACGGGCATACCATCGCCAAGGGAGCGGATATAAAGAGGATGATGGCCGAGCTGTTCGGCAAATACGAAGGCCTGAACCACGGCAAGGGCGGGTCCATGCACATCGCCGACATCGACATAGGGATG